>JACDDZ010000277.1 GCA_013816695.1 Gemmatimonadaceae bacterium | reverse complement strand
TACTTCCATGCTTTTGCGGGATCCAAGAGTGCAGGCGGGCCGCTCTTTCAATTGGGTGCTGCCGCTCGTTTCGATGGTCACAAACTCGAGCCTGCCTGCTGGAGAGAACATGGGAGCGCTGTGGGCGGGCAAAGGACCCAATGCACGCTTCCTTGCCGGGGTGGACCTGGGCGTGGGCGCTGTGCGTGTCACGATTATTCCCGAGCTCATCTACTCGTCCAACGAATTTTTCGAGTACACGCAATTCAGCGCGCCGCCGCTTCCGGCATCCAGAAACCCGTATGCGTCGCCGTGGAATGTCTTCCCGTACTCTGCGGACGTCCCGCCACGCATGGGACCGGAGCACGTTGCTCGCGTCGCGCCGGGACAGTCGTCGATTTCGCTGCGAGCCAGGTCATTTGACCTCGGTATAACTACTGAGAACGAATGGTGGGGTCCTGGCATTCGCACCGGGATAATCCTGAGCGACAATGCGGAAGGTTTTCCACGTGCTTTCGTCAAGCCGCACACCGCGCAGAAGACGCGGGTGGGCGCGTTCGATTTTCGCGTTACATGGGGCGGGTTATCGGAATCGCCATTTTTCGACACGGACCCGGCGAATGACTTGCGCTACTGGAGCGCGTTCGCTGGAACATGGACTCCCGCTCTTGAGCCAGACCTGACGCTGGGTTTTTCGCGGGCTGTTTTCGGACCCGCCGACAACTGGGGTAGCGTTGCAGCGCGGCCCTTCAGCTTTCTACTCCCGACACATAGACCAAATGCGCGTTCCATTAGCGACACATCGTTTCGGTCGGGTGCCGATCAGATATTTTCATTTTTTGGGCGATGGGTTTTTCCGGGCCACGGCTTTGAGGCATATGCGGAATGGGCACGGGCGGAGATTCCCGCTTCGCTACGTGACCTGCTCGTAGATCCAGAGCACTCGCAGGGATACACCTTCGGCCTGCAGTGGGCGGGCAAACCAAACCGCTCGGGAAGACTGCGAATTCAGGGCGAGCACTCCTACCTTGAGCAGGATCCCAGCTTCGTAAACCGTCCGCTTGGATCTTTTTACACAAGTCGATCAGTTCTCCAGGGTTATACCAATCGCGGAAAAGTGATCGGCGCAGGAATGGGCCAGGGCTCTTCTGGCGAGTGGCTCGCGACCGACTGGATTGCGAAGAACTATTCGGTGGGAGTTTTTCTGACTCGAACCCGGTTCAACAATGACGCGTATTTCCTGCTCCCGTTCGACTACGGGCGGGGAAACTGTCAGCACGACGTCACGTCAGGTTCAGGGCTTCGCGGGGCCGCAAAGACCCGCTTTGGGCGCGTTACGGCCCGCTACTCTGGTGTCGAACGGAACAACGCATTCTTCCAGAATGCGTCGGCCTGCGAATCATTCGCAAAGGTCATTGACGTGCGAAACCGCAGCCTGGAAGTCGGGTTCTCGCTGGAGCGCTAGCTACGCGCTGACGCGCGCCGTCGCCGCCCACTGCCGCGGGACTTCCGACCGCCACTCCGAACGAATTACCTCAATCACGCGGTCCAGGTCATAGCGTGTGAGATTTGAGCCCGACGGCAGGCAAAGGCCGCGACGAAAGAGGTCTTCCGAAACCGAACCGCCATACGCATCACACGACTTGAAAACAGGCTGCGTGTGCATCGGTTTCCAAAGAGGGCGGACCTCTATGTTCTCCTCCTCCATTGCGAGACGCAGCTTGTGCGGCGTCGTTCCGGACTCTTCGAAGTCAATCGTCATGCAGTTCAGCCAGCGGGTGTGACGCCCGTAAGGAGCTTCGGGCATGAATTCCAGTCCCGGAAGATCCGACAGATGCGCATGGTAGTAATCGAAGTTTTCGCGTCTCGCGCGCACGCGGTCCTCCAGAACCTGCAGCTGTCCGCGTCCAATCGCCGCCAGCACGTTGCTCAGGCGATAGTTGTAACCAATTTCGCTGTGCTCGTAGTGCGGGGCCGGATCGCGAGCCTGTGTGGAAAGCTTGCGGGCATGCGCGACAATCGCAGGATCATCTGAAACGAGAGCTCCGCCTCCCGCAGTCGTAATGATCTTGTTCCCGTTGAATGAATAGGTGCCGATTTTCCCAAACGTTCCAGGGGCTTTTCCCTTATATCGGGATCCAAGAGCTTCGGCTGCGTCTTCGATCAGGGTTATCCCATATCGCTCACACTCCGCAGCAATGGGATCCACGTCGGCGCTTTGACCGTACAGGTGCACAAGCAGTACAGCGGCCGGCAAGCGTCCCTTTTTCGCGCGATCTGCCAGGGCTTCGGCAAGCAGCGAAGGATCCATGTTCCACGAGCTGCGTTCACTGTCGATAAATACAGGATTCGCGCCCACATAACGGATCGGGTTGACACTCGCGGAAAATGTAAAGCTGGAGACGATGACATCGTCGCCTCGCTGGACCCCCGCGAGGATCAGGGCAAGGTGGATGGCTGCGGTTCCGGAGCTCAGCGCTGCGCCATGCTTCGCGCCTACTAGCTGGCAGAGCTCCTTCTCGAATGCATCAACGTGGGGTCCGAGCGGGGCAATCCAGTTTGTCGCGAACGCCTCGTGGACAAGTCGTTCTTCGAGCCCGCCCAGGTGTGGAGAGCTCAGGAAGACCTTGGGTTTCGTTCCGTCAGTCATGAATTATTTGGTGACCATTTTTGCCGGATTTCCGGCTACCGTGATACCCTCTGAAACATCGCGAATTACGACCGAACCCGCACCGATCATCGCGTCACTGCCAACCTTTATATACGGAATGATAACAGCACCCGCGCCGACAAGAACTCTTTCCCCCACAGTCACTCGCCCTGCCAGCACCGACTGAGGGGCTATGTGGGAGTCGTTACCAATATTACAGTCATGTTCGACTATTGCTCCAGTGTTGACCAGGACGCCAGAACCGACATAGGCCGCCGAGTTGATGATCGCCCCCGGCATGACCACCGAGCCTGGGCCGATATAGGCATGCCCTGAAACGATTGCCCGGGGGTGGACAACAGTTTTCAAAAAATTTTCCGGAAGTAGCATGCGGCAACGCTGCCGCTGCGTATTGGCTCCGACCGCGAGGATAATTCCGTCAATCCCGTCCGGGAGTGATCCACGCACAA
>JACDDZ010000015.1 GCA_013816695.1 Gemmatimonadaceae bacterium | reverse complement strand
ACCACTACAAACCCAGTGCTTAAGTCCATATATTTCAAGGCTGTCCAGTACCACACCTTGGAGCCGAAGATGAAACCCGAAATCCATCCCACATACGCGACAGCCACAGTGCGTTGCGCGTGCGGAAATACCTACCAGACGCGTTCGACCCAGGCAGAAATCCACACGGACATCTGCGCGCAGTGCCACCCGTTCTTTACGGGCAAGCAAAAACTGGTCGACACAGCGGGCCGCGTTGAGCGCTTCCGCCAGAAGTACTCCAAGCCGGCCAAGACGGAAGCCTGAGTCTCCGCAGCCGGCTCGCTGACGCGCTAGCCCGCGCCCGCGAAGTCGAGCAGCAGCTTTCCGATCCGAAAACCGTAAAGGACCAGCAGTTGATGGCGGCCCTCGGACGGGAGCACCGGCACCTCGCCCCCGTCGTCGAGATGGCCGCAACGCTGCAACGCTACGACAACGAGCTCGCCGAAGTGCGCGAGCTCGTTTCCATTGACGATCCCGAAATGGCCGCGGAAGCGCGCGACGAACTCGCTCGTCTGGAACAGGCGCTTGTGGACCTCGAGCTGCGCATCAAGCCCGCTCTCATCCCCCACGATCCGCTGGACGATCGTCCGGCAATCATAGAAATACGGGGAGGCACTGGCGGCGACGAGGCCGCAATCTTTGCCGCTGATCTGCTTCGCATGTACGTGCGCTTCGCCGAAAAGAGGCGCTGGCGCATCGAGGACATCTCCCGCTCCGAAGGAACCCTCGGCGGAGTCAAGGAAGCGATCTTCAAGATCAAGGGCGAAGGCGCTTTCGGGGTAATGCGCTGGGAGTCGGGCGTCCACCGTGTGCAGCGGGTCCCGGTGACCGAGAATCAGGGCCGAATCCATACTTCGGCAGCCACGGTGGCGGTGTTACCGGAAGCCGAGGAAGTTGACGTGAAGATCGAGGACAAGGATCTTCGCATTGATGTGTTCCGGTCATCAGGTCCCGGGGGGCAGAGCGTGAATACGACTGATTCCGCCGTGCGGATCACGCACATCCCGAGCGGGATTGTTGTGAGCCAGCAGGACCAGAAATCACAGCTGCAGAACAAGCTCAAGGCAATGGAAGTACTGCGCGCGCGACTGCTGGATGCGCGCCTCGCAGCCATCGAGTCGGAGAGATCGCGCATGCGGAAAACCCAGGTTGGAACGGGCGACCGCTCTGCGAAAATCCGTACCTACAACTTTCCGCAGAACCGGGTCACAGACCATCGAATCGGGCTGACAACGCACGACCTGCAGAAGGTTCTGGATGGAGAAATCGAAATCCTGATCGACGCTCTCAAGTTCGCAGATGTCGAGGAGCGGCTCGGTGAGTAATGCGGTGAAGCCCGTGAAGGCACCACGCGTCAAGCGGGCAGCCGATCCGAGGGTGAGCGATTTGATCGCCAGGATGGCGACGATCATTTCGAGTGTTGCGCACCAGCCGGACGGCGTTGCAGACGCCCGCGAGATCCTGGCCTACCTTCTGGACGTACAGCGCTCGTGGCCTGCATTCAATGGCGATGCAACGGTCTCGCCGGAACTTTTCAGCCGCGCGCTCATGGCTGCCGAAAAACGCGCGCACGGCGCTCCAATCCAGTACTGCGCAGGACTCGCGGCGTTTCGGAAGCTCACCCTCGCTGTGGACAGGCGGGTTCTCATCCCGCGACCTGAGACAGAGCTGTTGGTGGAGCACGTGCTTTCGAGGGTGAACACCGGAATCGCATTCGACATTTGCACAGGCAGCGGCGCGATTGCACTTGCCCTCGCGACTGAAGGAAATTTCCAAAGCGTTACAGCGACTGATATCTCGGCGGACGCAATTGAAGTGGCTCAATCCAACAGGGATCGATACGCGGAAAGCCTCACCGCACCAGTCGAATTTCTGGAAGGAAGCGCGCTTGCCCCGCTTGGAGACAGGGGGGCGAATGTTATTGTGTCCAATCCCCCGTACATCGCTTTCAGTGAGCTGTTCACGCTGGATGAATCGGTGCGCGACTGGGAGCCGTCAGTTGCACTTCTTGCGGGCGACAATGGAATGGCAGTGATCGCGGACATTGTATCCGGTGCACCACGGAATCTCCTGGATGGCGGGCTGCTTGCACTCGAAGTCGATACGCGGCGAGCGGTCCTGGTGGCTGAGCTGACGGCGGCAGCCGGCCTGTATCGCGATATTTCGATACTGCCTGACCTGACAGGGCGCGATCGCTTCGTGCTTGCATACAAAGCTGACTGACACAACAGAACTAAACGGAGATTTGATGGTCGAAGAAAAAGCAAAGGAGCTTGGACGTCTCATTGGCCAGAGCTCGGAGTATAAGGCTGTGAAACGCTCCAGCGAGGCGCTGAACGCAGACACGGAAGCAGTCGCGCTGCTTCAGAAAATGGAAAAGATTCGCGCCGACGCCCAGCAGATGATTCAGCAGGGTCAGGAGCCGACACCCGAGATGGAGCAACAGCTCGATCAGATGCTGTCCACCATTCAGGTGAACACTGCCTACCAGAGGGCAATTGTCGCCCAGGAGAACTTCGACAAGGTGATGGTCCAGATCAATAATTGGATCCTCGACGGCATGAAGAAGGGCGCTACGAGCTCCATCATCACACTGGGCTGAAGTTGGCGCGCGGGAAGCTCATCGTTTTCGAGGGCGCGGAGGGCGCGGGTAAAACCACTCAGCTTCGCCTGCTTGCAGAGCGACTGGCCTCCCGCGGGGTAGACTGTGTCACAGTCAGAGAGCCTGGTGGTACACCTGTTGGCGACCTAATGCGCACTCTGCTGCTGGACCCCGAAGCGTCAATCTGTCCTCCGGCTGAAGCGCTGCTTTTCATGGCGTCACGGGCCGAGCTTGTGGCGCGCGAGCTTCGACCCAAGCTCAGTGCAGGCAAAGTGATAATCGTTGACCGCTTCTTCCTTTCAACCTACGCGTACCAGGTTGTGGGGCGCGGGCTGCCTGAAGAGGATGTCCGTGCAGCCAACAGGCTGGCAACGGGCGGCCTCGTGCCCGACCTCACAATCCTGTTGGAGGTCCCGGTCGCGCTTGGAATGGAACGGGCCGACAGCCGGGGTGCGCGCGACAGAATGGAACGTTCTGGCGACGACTTCCATGCCCGCGTGAGCCAGGCTTTCGCCCTCTTTACCAGTAGCGACTGGCAATCCGCTCATCCCGAGTGCGGCCCAATCGTTCGCGTTGACTCAACTGGCCCCGAGGAAACGGTCTTCGGTGGTGTCGCCGGGGCTCTTATCGATCGTTTACCCGAAACTTTTTCAGTGTTGAAGGAGTTTCAGAACAGATGAAGATCGACCTGAACGGACTGCAGCGTGCGCGAGCCCGCTCGATTGGTGTGGCTTCGGCGCTAATGTTTGCGCTCGCAACCGGTGGATGGTTCATGCAGCGGGGCGCCAGGAATGGTCAGCGCTCATCGCTGGAAGGAGCCCGACTTTTCGAAAATGTGCTTCGCCACGTCGAGAATGATTTCGTTGACTCGGTAGCGATTCCGGATTTGTACCGGAAGGCAGTGGACGGCCTTCTGTACGAACTTGGAGATCCATACACTGCTTTCCTTGCGCCTGACAAGTTGGGAAAACTGAGCGAGAGCACTACCGGCAACTATGCCGGTCTCGGCCTTCAGGTTGAAATCCGCGACAACTCAGTTGTCGTCATCGCACCGCTTCCGGGAAGTCCTGCCGAACGCGCCGGCCTGATGACTGGAGACCGGATTGTGGAAGTGCAGGGAAAGTCCACCCAGGGTTGGACGCTGGAGGATGTCAGCACCGTATTTCGCGGCAAGACCGGCGAGACCGTCGCGATGAAAGTCGACCGACCCGGCAACCTGAAACCGCTTCCTTTCACTTTGACACGGCGCCCGATCCACTTGAGTGCAGTGCGGCGCGCATCGTTGCTTTCCAACGGCGTGGGATATGTGGATCTCAAGGCGTTCAGCGATTCGACGACGCGGGAGATGAGCCGCGCAATCGACAGCCTTTCCAGGGCCGGAATGCATTCGCTCATCCTGGATCTGCGGGCAAATCCAGGCGGGCTGCTTTCACAGGGCGTCGACGTAGCTGATCTTTTTCTGGATGGCCGGCAGCGAATCGTGAGCCTGCGTGGAAGAATCCCCCAGGCGAACGCCGACTTTGACGATCGCGCCACGCAGAAGTGGCCGAAGCTCCCGGTGATTGTACTGGTGGACAGCCGGAGTGCGAGCGCATCCGAGATTGTGGCCGGTGCACTGCAGGACCATGATCGCGCGGTAGTCATCGGTCGTCCCACTTATGGAAAGGGCAGCGCCCAGAGTCTGTATCAGCTCGGAACCGCGGGGGGACTCAAGATTACCACGGCCCGCTGGTTCACTCCTGCCGGAAGGTCGATCAACAAGTGGGTGGTGCGCGATGACAGCGAATCTGCCCAGGACGCCGAGCCGGAGAAGCAGCCATTCAAGACGGACGCTGGAAGGACGGTTTTCGGGGGCGGGGGAATTACTCCTGACATTCTTGCCGGCGACACAGCAACTGCGCCAGCGATCGCGGCGTTGCAGTCGGCGCTAGGAACCCACGTGTCCGCTTTCCGCGATGCGCTCACTGAGTATGCACTTTTGCTGAAGGCGTCAGGCGCAATCCGCGACCAGAATTTCCCGGTAACGCCGGAAATGCGTGAGCAGTTGTGGAAGCGCATGGTTGCCCGCGGCATCGACATGCCGAAGGGTGTATACGAAGAAGCCGCGCCGGGAATCGATACACTTCTTGGCTATGAGATTGCGCGCTTTGTTTTCGGGCCTGAAGGGGAGTTCCGTCGGCGTGCGGCGAGAGACGAACCCATTGTCCAGGCGCTCAAGCTGCTCGCCGGATCGCCGGCGCCCAGGGAAATTCTGGACAGGGCAGAGGCGATGCAGAAAACCTCGCAGAAATGAGCGAGCGCGTCTTCGTTATTGGAGCGGGACAGGTTGGGCGCGGACTTTCCCGCGCCTTTCGTGCTTCCGGAGTCGAAGTTCTCGCGCTACACGGCCGCAAGCCATCCGAGCTTGCGACCAGCCACGGTGATTTGCCTGATTCAATTCGGGATGCAAATGTAGTCATCATCGCCGTTCGCGACACACAGATTGCCGGCGTTGTCGCCCAACTTGCTGGAACAGAGCAGCGGCCGATGCGATTCGCTCCTACGGCGCATCCCATCATCACCTCTGGAACAGTGGTGCTGCACACAAGCGGAATTGCGGAAGTGCGCTCGCTCGACTTACTGCGCGCTGCCAGTTTTGCGTGCGGAACGTTTCACCCACTCGCGCCCTTCGCGATTGCCGATCGGGTTGCCGAACTGCTGCGAGGGGGATGGATAGGGATTGACGGCGATGATTCCGCACGCTCCGCTGCGCGGCGCCTGGCAGGGCATCTGGGCGCGCGCACACTGGAAATTCCTGCTGGCGGCAAGCCGGCCTATCACGCCGCCGCGGTGATGGCGTCCAATTTCCCGGTAGTCCTCGCCTATGCAGCAGCACAACTGATGCACTCGGCCGGAATTTCTGACCGCAGCGCCCAGGCTGCTGTTGAAACCCTTGTCAGCGCTGCTGTCGGCAATCTCGCCACGGCCAGTCCGGTTGAGGCGCTCACTGGCCCTGTTGTGCGGGGGGATGCCGAAACCGTGAGAAAACACGTGGAAATGCTGTCGTCACAGCCAGAGCTGCTGGCCGTTTACAGGTCGCTCTCCGAAGTGGCTCTCAGAGTGGCACGCGAGCGCGGAACGGATTCCACGGTGCTCGCAGCAATACGAACGATCCTGGGCGCTACCTCGCGCCCGTAAAGGCCGACTGATCCACCACGCGCGTCCCGGCGGGCGGAACAAAGCGGAAAGCGGATTTTGGAATGACGACGTTCGGCTTCCATGTGAGGATCTCGACAACCCGCTTCAGTCCATTCGCATCGGTGGTCTCGAACTTCCTGACTGATGCATCGGCTGCATCGATCCAGACAACGGCTTTTGTGAATGCAGTTTGCTGCCGCGGGATCAGCTGGAACATCTGCGTCGAGCGACCGCCAACTGTGGCCGCGCCAAGGGACTTGATGTTGTACTTCTTGCGCGGCGCAACGAGAAACTGACTTCCCGGATCAACATTGTTCATGGCACCGCCCGAGTTCGGAAGCTTGATGACCTGGCCAGGCGCGCTCATGGGGGAATAGATCCAGAGCGACGTTCCATCTGCAACGAGCCGGTCACCGTCGACGCCATCGAATTGCACGGACAACATGTTGGGCGCGCGACGAAGCAGGACCCCGCGGGACATGCTGGTGCTGCCTGTAAGCGGATTGGTGAGCGTCTGCTTGAATTCCGCGCGGGCGGTTGTCGTCTTTTCATACTTCGCGACGGCCTTGTCCAGGAGATCAGACTGGGCGTGCAGGGGAAGGGCGGTCGCCGCCAGGGCGACTGCGAACAGTATACGAATTGTCATACTCAACACTACACCAGCTGGACGGCTGCCGTTCCAGAATCCGAGGTAATGGTGCGGCCAATTGCGTGAGCGACGTTGCGCAGCTCGCGAACGAGCGTCTCGAACTGCTCCGGATAGAGCGACTGCGCCCCGTCGGAGAGCGCGCGCTCAGGCGACGGATGCATTTCGATGAGGACGCCGTCGGCGCCTGCTGCGATTGATGCACGTGCCATGGGAAGCACCATGTCGCGAATGCCGGTGCCGTGGCTGGGGTCCGCAATTATTGGAAGGTGCGAGATGCGCTGCACGATTGGAATTGCCGTGAGATCCAGCAAGTTCCTCGTGGACGGATCGAAGCTGCGGACGCCCCGCTCGCAAAGAATTACGTTTGGATTCCCCTCGGCGAGAATGTATTCCGCGCTCAGGAGGAGGTCGGTGATTGTTGCCGCCATTCCGCGTTTTAGCAGAACCGGCTTGCCGATGCGCCCGACAACCTTGAGCAGGGAATAGTTCTGCATGTTGCGCGCGCCTATCTGGATGCAGTCCGCAACTTCGGCGGCCGCGAAGGCGCCCTCCTCATCTACTGCCTCGGTTACGATGGCGAGACCGGTCTCGCGCTTCGCGAGGGCTAGAAGCTCCAGTCCGCGCTTTCCGAGCCCCTGAAAAGAGTACGGCGAGCTGCGCGGCTTGAACGCTCCGCCCCGCAAGGCGGAACCGCCGGCATCGCGCACTGTGCGTGCAGCCGCAAGAATCTGCTCTTCGCTTTCCACCGAGCAGGGACCACCAATGACAACTACTTCGCTCCCGCCAACAGCGACGCCCGGTGCGATCTGGACAATCGTGTTCTCGGGCCGCCACTCGCGCGAAACCTGCTTGTATGGCTGAGAAACGTGAATAACGTTCGACACGCCGGGCAATCCCTGGATGCGTGAAGAATCGACGCGGCCATCATTGCCGATCAGGCCAATGGCTGTGCGCTGTGCGCCAGGTATCGGGCGCGCATCATAACCCATTTCACGAATTGTCTGCACGACGCGCGCGATATCCGTCTGCGCTGCGCCCTGCTGCATCACAACTAACATTTCCGGTCCTGGTTAGGCGACTGCCGGCTGCATTTCCCGGGCGTCGATCTCTCCCGCTATTGCGGAATCTATCGCGGCGCCGCGCATCCGCACACTCACTATCGAGGAAACCCCGGGCTCCTGCATCGTTACGCCGTAAACGGCGTCGGCGGCCTCAGTGGTGGTCCTGGGGTTATGCGTAATGACGATGAACTGGGTGCGCTCCTTGAAGCGGTTCAACATGGTGACAAACCGGCCGATGTTCGCGTCATCCAGCGGGGCATCGACTTCGTCGAGCAGGCAGAAGGGGCTCGGCTTCGTGAGGAAAATTCCAAACAGCAGCGACAGCGCCACGAGGGCGCGCTCACCGCTCGAAAGCAGGTGGATTCGCTGTGTGCGCTTACCACGTGGTGACGCGTGAATCTCGATATCGCCATCGAGAGGTGATTCAGGATTTTCCAGGCGCAGGTCGCATTCTCCGCCACCGAACAGGGTGATGAAAATCGACCTGAAGTTCTCGCGAACCTGCACGAACGTAGTGAGGAAAAGATCGCGGGCCGTCGCGTCAATCTCTCGAATTGCCTGCTGCAGCGAGAGGCGCGCCGCATACAGATCGTCGCGCTGGGTAGTCAGGAACTCCAGGCGCTTCTGTTCCTCCTCATGCTCCTCGATCGCAAGCGGATTGACGGCGCCAAGCGCATCCAGCTGCTCGCGAAGCGCTGCCGCTTCCACTCGCAGGTCATCATCCGAAGCGTCGATTGTTGTCGCTTCGTTAAGAAGATCCTCAAGCGGGCGACGCCATTCAGTCTCGAGCCGTTCACGAATAGCAGTGCGCCGTCCACTCAGGTCGCTGAGCCGAAGCTCCGCGCCGTGCAGTTCCTCGTTGAGAGCTGTCGCACCCTTCCGTCGCTCATCCAGTGCTCGCTCGGCAGCGATGAGCGCTTCGTCCGCAGTCGTTACTGCAAGTTCCGCCGATGCGAGCCGGCCCTCGGCGTCGTTCAGCGTCGAATCGCGGGACGAGAGATCCAGGTTCCATTCTGCAAGCTGCGTCGCCAGCTCCGAGTCCGCAGCTGAAAGGTGCGAAAGCTCGTTCTCGAGCGACGCGAGCCGGGCTGACGCGGAAGAATATTCTTCATTCAGGTGGCGCTCGCGATCAGCAGCCACCTGCAGGCGCGCATGAGCCTGTGCCTGGGTAACCTGGCTCACTGTTCGCAGGTCGCGTGACTCTTCCTGCCGGTGTTCGGCACCAGAAAGTTCAGCACGGGCCTGGACGATCTCTGCTGCCTTTGCGTCCACCGTGGTTGCTGCGTCTGCAAGATTTCTGTCAGCAATCCGTATTCGTTCCTGAAGCTCCTCGTCACGCTCTCCCAGCTTCGCGAGGATTGTGCGCGCCTCCGCGAGCTCACGATTGGCACGCTGCTCGCTGCGCGACACTGCCACAACTCGGTCGGTGGCTTCGGCAAGTTCACGGTTCGCAGCTGCAAAGACGTCATCCAGCGATCCAACACTGAGTTCTGCCAGTCCAAGCGCGCTGCGGAAAGTGTCTGCCGATGCGCTAGCCCGAAGCCGCGCACCCTCGCTCTCGCTGATCCCCCGATGCAGGTCTTCGATCTCGGCGCGGCGGCGCAGTGGTCCAGGTCCGACGACATTGCCCGGAAGCCACACAGCACCGCGCGAATCGCTGAAGGCAGTTCCATTCTGTTCCGCGATTACACCTGCCAGCAGTACGCGCACCCATTTGTCTGCGGGCGTTGCCGACTGAACCAATCGCAGCAAGTCTCCTGGTATATCGCCAGACTCGATCGCACTCTCAATTGCCATAGCGCGGTCTAGCGGAAGAAGGAGCAGGGGACCCGGATTGTTCGCAGCGTGCCAGAGGCGAACACGCTCGGCAGCTTCCATGTCGCGAACGAGAACTGCATTCAGCGACGGACCGAGATAGCGTTCGACCATTCCTGCGGCTGCAGAATCAGCGCGGATGAAGTCGCTGAGCGGTCCAAGGATGGCGCCGTCGCCGAAAGTCTCCCGCTCCTCCAGGAGTTTCGCTGCAGCGGGGGCCAGGCCGACGCGCTCGCGCTCGAGTCCCTCGAGCGCGTGCATCTTTGCCTCGAGCGACGAATGCAGTTCGTCGAGCCGCAGCATTTCCGAGCGAGCGTTTGCGTCGTCTTCCCGGGCCCTGCGTGCTGACGCGCGCGCGGCCTCGAGCGAAAGCGCTGCTTCCGATGCGCGTTCGCGTGCATGTTCGACTGCGTCATTGGCTTCAGCAAGCTCGCGGTGCACGGCTTCTGCTGCGTCGAACAGTGTGAGCTGTTCGCCACCTACGCGATCGCGTCGCGTGGCGATATCCTGCAGCTCGCGCTCGTCTGCCTGTCGATCCAGTGTGAGGCGGTGAACACGCTCCTGAAGGTCGCGCAGTTCAGTTTCGCGCTTGTCCACTTCATTCCGTGCGGATGCAAGCGCTGCGCGTACAGATTCCTCCTCTGCAACACGCTTGGTCACAGCTTCTGTGTATTCGCGGAGTTCATCTTCCAGGCGGGCGCGCTCCGTTGCGGCTGCCTTGAGGTCATCACTTACACGGCTAGCGACCGCGCTTCCTTCCTGGCGTTCTTCCTGCGCGCGCTGACGCCGTGTCTCCGAATTCCGCTGGCGCTCCTCAGCGACTGCAATCGACTTGCGGAGCTGCTGCGTGTTCTCGCGAAGATCCATCACAAGTCTGGCGAGCTCACCCCGCTCGCCTTCCGCGGCCGCCCTGGCGCCGTGCGAAGCATCACGCGTGCCTTCTGCTGCTACGACGGCCTCTTCCTCAGCGGGAACGTCGCCTCGGAGGAGTGCTACGCGTTCTTCCAGCCTGGCCAGCTCGTCCCTCCAGGCGTCCGTCTCGCGTGCGGCAAGCGCCACTTCAACGGTAAACCTGCGGGTCATGAGCTCGGAATGCCGTTCGGACCGCTTGCGCTGGCGCGCAAGTGAGCGAACCTGCGTCTGGACTTCCGAAATCAGGTCTTCGAGACGGCTGAGATCCGTTGCTGTTTCTTCGAGCCGACGCTCTGTGCTCCGCTTTCTGTCGCGGTACAGTCCGATGCCGGCAGCTTCTTCGAATAGTTCACGCCGATCGTCGGGACGGTCGGAGAGTAACGCATCGATCATCTTCGATTCGATGACTACCCCGGAATCTGCGCCCAGGCCGGTTCCGCGAAGCAGATCGTGAATGTCGCGAAGCCGACACGGGGCCTTGTTCAGGAAATAATCACTCTCACCTGAGCGGCTCAAGCGACGCGTTATGACTACTTCGCGGAACGGCACGTCGAGAATGCCCGCATCGTTGTCGAAGTGCAGCGAAACTTCAGCGACGTTTACGGCGCGACGCGCAGAAGATCCCTGAAATATGACTTCGTCCATCTTCGCACCGCGGAGCGCCCGTGCGCGCTGTTCGCCAAGCACCCAGCGAACGGCATCGGATACGTTCGACTTGCCGCAACCATTTGGACCGACAACCGCCGTGACGCCCGGCTCGAAGAGGAGCTCCGTGGAATCCGCAAAAGATTTAAAGCCGTGAAGCTCGAGCTTGGTCAAACGCACTTACGGATATCTCCCTGTTCGATAAACGAGCACCGGAATCATTCCTGCGCTCTTGAGCTGGTCGGCAAACTGTTTCGATTCGGCAGCGCTGGAAAACGCGCCAGCGTAAATGCGCGCACTTCCATCTGCCTGGGTCAGCCCGTAGAGCGAAATTCCACCCTTCGAGAGACTGTCGACTGATTTTCTCACACGCGCCGCCATCCCCGCGTCGGCGGCGATACTATCGACAAGAAATGCCAGCGGTGTTTCAACGACGGCACCAGAGCTGTCCGGGACAATCTTTTTCCGGCGCAGGGAAACGAGGAGCGAGTCGGCGTCCGCGCGCTTCGCGAAGGCTCCACCGATGACCTTGTACCACAACGCCTGGTCCGGCCCGACCGGAATGGCTGATACCGTCCCCGCTGGAATAGATGACCGGTATTTACGCAGTGTAAAAATAGCACCACTCTGTGTATTTGCCGCGAGAATTTCCACGGAAAAGCGAGCCGAATTTCCGGAGTCGGCCGGATTGAGAATCGCAGGCAGTCCGACGATGGCGGCCGTCGATGAGCCCGCCGTTTCAAAGGTGGATGAAGCAGCAGCCATCGATGAGTCGACGGCAGCGGGAAATGGCGCAGACATCGGTTGGCGGAGCCAGAAGTATTTCAGGCCCGCCGCAACCCCCGCCGCTATGATGAGCAACGAGGCAAAAATCGTAAGCGTCCGTCTCCAGGGAAAACCGGCCTCGTTGTGAACCTCCTCACGATGCATGATCGGGTCGGATATCCGGGCGATGACACGCGAATGGGGCGCAGACTCGACTCTATTCACTCCGACGAGGACGATTCCGTCCACCTGCGCTATGAGCTCCTGGACCGTCTCGGCTTCGGACGGGGCAAGAAGGAGCAGAAGGGAGCCGGCTTCAAGAAGGCGCTCGGAATACGCCTTCCAGCGGCGGCTTCGGAAAACCTGGAACTGGTCGATCGGCTCGGTCCCCGAGCCTATTATCGCGAGCCGCTCGTTCCGCGGGGAGATTCGCGCCGCTGTTGTCAGCGAAATTCCATAGGTGAAGCAGTCTGACACACCGGGCGCGTCTTCTTCAGCCTCGATCAGGCGATCGAGAGCCGGTGTCCCCCAGAGATTTGCTATCACTACAGAACGATAGGGTGCTTCAGTATCGGCGATGCCGAGGGCTGCAAACGCAGCAGCCCGTTCATCGTTTCCAGTGACAACTGCGGCCGTGTAACTGCGTAAAAGCGGTGCGACTTTTCGCCCCGCTTCGCGCCATCCCTCATCCTGCCGAGCGCGGGCTTCGACGCTCACGGATAACCTTCGTAAACCCAGAAGGTGTGCCCGGACTGGCGACCAACCCGATCAGCATCTTCCCGGGATGCGAATGGGCCAAGTACTACCCGAAAAATCGGCGCGCCGTTGCTCACAGTTTGCACGACTTTCGGATGGTTGCCATTCACGTTAATTGAAGTTGCAAGGTCGCGAGCGCTGCTTTCACGCATTAGTGCAGCGAATGATAGCGTGAACTGCCGCGTTGGTGGAGCAGGAACAACTGTGTCTGCGGGCAGAGGCACTGGAACGGAGTCAACAGCTCCGCTGTCGAGCGTTGCCGCAGAGTCGGAGAGCGAATCTTCCGATCCGAATGTTACCGGTTCATCAACTCCTTCGGCCCGCGGCCGGTAGCCGTTCCAGGTGAAGAAGTACCAGAATTCCCGAGCTCCGTTCGTGATGGTGCGCGTCGCGCGTCCAGTTTCGGGCTCGATGAAGCCAAGGTTCGCGTCTTGCGCGACGGCGAGCTTCCCGTCGGGTGCGAATGCGGGAAGATCACTGGTCCATTTCGACGCCTGTGATTCCATCAGGCGATTCGTACCGACGGCAATGATCCAGACAGAGTCGGCATCCGGATTTCGTGCGAGCAGATACCGCCCGAGGGGGTCCATGCGCAGCTGGGAAGGGACTGCCGGAAGCTGGATCGTTTGCGTGATCTTTTCCTGATACCGGTCCACTACCGCGATTTCTGCTCTCTTCCTGAACGCAACGTAAATCCTGTCACCGCTGGGCGTGGGCTGCAGGACTACAGGCTTATCCGGCAGGCGAATGGGAGCGACTGTTTCGAGCGTCCTCAGACGGACGCCCACGAGCCGTTCGTCGGCAGCGAAATACAGCCGGTCTCCAGCGATCGCCGAAATCGACGTCGTGGCGTTGGAAAGCTTTGCCGTGGCATACACCGAATCCTCGGGGGGTCGGAGCAGCCACACACTCGTCGATGTGCTGTTTCCGCCCGCGACGATTATCGATCCATTTGTCTGGGTAAAAACGGCTGTCGCTGGCACTGGTGGTTTGAACGTCCAGTCGCCACCAGCTGGACTGAAGCGGACGACATTTCCCTTAACATCGATGCCGTAGATGTCTGAGCCGGACCCCGCAACGAGACTGGTGAGCTTGAGCTTTCCAGCATTCCTGACTTCGCCTGACCGGAGGTCGATTCTGGCGGCCAAGCCCTTTGTATCGACGTAGGAAACCACTCCCGCATCGGCGTCGAAGCCAAGAATCCTGCTGATTGTCGCCGTTGACTGTGACTGCCAGATGGTCGAATCCGGCGCCGCAAGAAGGGCTGCACGCGCAATCCCGCCGGCGCGTGAAGCCCTGAGCACAATGGCGTCAGGGCCGCGCGAGGCAGATGATGAGGGGGCTGCCGATTGCTGGCTCTCGTCGCCCTTACAGGCGACAAGAACCAGTGTCAGTCCGACAAGGCTTCGGAGTGAGGTTAGAAGCTTGGTCCTAGCGAGAACGTCCAGTTGGCTTTCCGACCGGTGACATCCCTTGGAACGGCGAAATCCCACCGGAGTATGGCGATGTTGAAGAGGTTTACGCGCAGTCCGAAGCCGTAGCTGGTCAACGGATATCGCATCGTCTCAAAGTTATAATCAGCAGGCCTCGAGAGCGATACCGTCTGACCTTTACTCCAGGCCAATCCGGCGTCGTAGAAAATGACGGCATCAACTGGGGGTAGGCCGATCGGCAGCGATCCCAGGTCGAAGCGACGAATCAGCGGGAACCGGAGTTCGGCGTTCCCGACGGCTACCCGGCTTCCTACGAGCTGCACAGTGTTGCATGAAGCGCTGGAGCCAATTGTAGACGTGCATTCGTAGCCGGAGAAGTTCGCGCGGTCGTAGCCGCGAACGTATTCCGGTCGCCCGATGTACTTGGGAAATACTCCTTCATCCCGGCCGACTGCAGCGTTGAACAATCCGCGCACCGCGAAAGTCAGCGAATTGAATCGGATGGGGAAATACTGGCGATAATCGCCGAGGTAATCAATCCACTTCAGGTTGCCGACAGCTGGTGAAACCTGGAAGCGTGCGCGTCTTCCGCTGATTGGGCCCATGGAGGTCGCGAGGGTGTTGTCGGTAACGAACGCGACCTGCGGCGCAAAGAAGTTGTACGCGGGTTCCTTGCTGACCGTTTGCAACGACTGGCCGGTGCATCCATTTGAATAGCAATCCTGGATGAGCGCGACGCTGGAACGATCGATGTTGTTGAACTGAACGCCAGTCTCGAAACGCGTGAAGCGATTAAGTGGATACAGTCCGGTCGTGAACCCTGTACGGAGCACATAGCGCGTGTACGGGATGATGTAGCGAATGCCACCATTTGGTAGCTGTTGCGTCTCGTACTGTGAAGACTGGGGCAAAAATACCGGCTCCTGATACGCACCAACCGTGTACTGGAATCGGCGGCTGAGATTGGTGTAGGCCGCAAGGACGCTCGCATCACTTAGCTGACCATACACGGAAGCCGAGATGGCAATCTGGTGATTGGAAAGCAGGTCTCCGAGGACGATTGTAGTTCCGCCCTGGAACCCACTCAGTCCGTACTGGTTGCCCGTCGCGTAGCCAATCTGCGGCTGCGAGATATAGTCGGGCCTGAATGCGACTTTGTACTTGTATTCCTTGAACCGCGCAGTGTCGGGCAGTCCAAAAGTGGGATTGGCGAGAAGCTCTGCGATGTTGGTGACTCCGCCCTCGACAGTTTTTTCCACGGCTGGAACATCAGAGGAGCGACGTGCTCCCGCCGGCGCGCGGTAAGTCGACGACTGAACGCCTGTCTTCTCTGGAGCTGTAAGCGTATCTGCGGCCGCAGTCTTCGCATCTGCCACCTTGACTGCAGAAGCTTCGGCAGACGCATTGGCCTGACGCACTGTATTCAGGTTCTTGCGGAGCGAGCGTGGATTGTCGATCGACCAGATCGAGTAGTCGCCGTTCTCATAGTATGTGAACGCAAGTCTGTCCGTTGCGCGCGACCAGCTGATTGCAGGGCTGTACTCGGTGATCGCAGAAACTCCCGATATCAGATTGGTGACCTGCGAATACGCCTGCGTGGAGAGCTCGTACATGAAAATCTGTGGAGCACCGGTGCGGTCAGAAATAAATGCGACAGCGGCGCCGTCGGGCGACCATACTGGATTGATGTTCAGTCCATCCTGGTTTGGCGGCTCCGTGATCCGGCC
>JACDDZ010000276.1 GCA_013816695.1 Gemmatimonadaceae bacterium | reverse complement strand
CACCTGTTGAAGTGGACGCTCCGGCTACGGCGATCGTCAATGCGTAACCTGTCGACACTCCGCATGCTGCTCAGAGTCATTGCAGTTGCCAGCATCTGCATGGTGGTCGCCCAGCTTGCGATTGCCTCCACAAATCTGGAATCGCCCACCAACGACGCAGTGAGGCTCGCAGGGCTCGGCCTTCCCCTGCTCTTCCTTGCCTTTTTGAACCTCATCGTGTGGACGCAAGAGCAGCCGCACCGGACCACGCGGTACTACACACACTTCGCAAACGGACTTCTGCTCGTCGCGTCCGCACTTGTTACCGGCTCGGTCGAAGTGGCCTTCTCATATGCTGTCACCGCTTGCACAGTTGTAATCGCGCTTGTCGCGATAATGTTCGAGCTTCATTTCAGGAAAGGAGTGAGCACTGCATGATCAAAGACTTTGACGCTAAGGCGCGCGCGTTTGGCATTCTGTTCGCGGCGATCGCTGCGCTCGCCCTCCTTCAGCAGACACGTTTTGCTTTTCTCCCTGCCGGCGCGGGTGACTTTCTGCGGGGAGTCATGGTTGGATTGGCCATTGCATTCGCGATGGCCTATTTGACGAATAGATCCGCAAAAACCTGAGCGACAGGGAAGTAGTTCACCCTAAGGGGTGGGTGGTTCTCGAGGTAATCGCCGCGCTGAAACTCGTTCAGGCGGCTGGGCTCTTTTTCATGGGCTTTGGCGCGCTGGGACTTCTAAAAGCAGGACGCGCGGACGCACTCGAACAGTGGCTCGAGCAGCTGTCGCTGAGCGAAGGTCATCGCATTGCCGCTTCATTGGCGGGCGATGGATTGCACCTTCTCCAGGGCGCGACGCCCCGAAAGATCATGGTAGCTGCGATGGGATTTTTCATATATGGCGGGATTTTCATCGTGGAAGCCGTTGGTCTGTGGCGTCTGAAACGATGGGCCGAGTACCTCACGATCTTCGTTACCTCATCGTTGCTGCCATTCGAGATTTTCGCCGTTTGGCGCGAAGTGACTGTGGTGCGGGTGGGCGCCGTGATCCTTAATACAGTTGTCGTCGCCTACCTGGCATGGCAACTCTATGCCACCAAGGGCAAGCACGGACCGCTCAGCCCCCGAACCGGCCTCTAAGCAGGGCGCGCAGGTCGATCACCTGTTTCCCCATTCCTCCATCCGGTACATGCGGCTTGTCGTCCTGGCCGAGAGCGATTCGCTCCATTTTTGAGCGCACGCCTCCATCGATGAAGCGTGAGAGCTGGTCCATCGAATAGTCGGATCCCCGGCGCGAGGAATACGCATTGAGAGGGTAACTGACAGCCAGGTGGTTTCTCGCGCGGGTCATTGCGACATACATCAGTCGGAGTTCCTCTTCAGTCTGCTCATCGTCAACGAGTGCGCGTGAAGACGGGAACCATCCGTCCACAGCCCATATCAGAAATACCGCGTCCCACTCCTTCCCCTTCGCCGAGTGTGCGGTGCTGAGGACGAGACAGTCATCATCCCCATTCGCTGCCCCACCGGCGAAGTCCTGCGTGTTCTGAGGCGGCTCCAATGCCAGCGCCGACAGGAATGCGGTGCGATCGGGATATCCCGCAGCAATCACCTGAAGCTGATCGAGGTCTGCAAGTCGCGGCTCGATGCGATCATACTTCTCCCGAAGGATTCCATCATAAAGAGTCCTTACTTTTTCGATATCTGCCGCTACCTGTGCCTTGTCGGCGCTGGGCGCGGAACGCAGTGTCTCGAGCAAGTTTGTAAGCGCGAGGTGCGCAGCCTTTGCGCGTGATGGTGGATTGAATTTTCCGAACGCACTCCGGTCCCATGCGAGTGACGACATCGCGTCGATCGCGAGTCGCGCGGTGGCATCCCCAATTCCGGGGAGCAGCAGCAGGATCCTGTACCAGCTTACCTCGTCTCGCGGGTTCTCGAGAATTCGCAGGAAGGCCAGGACATCCTTGACGTGCGCAGCCTCGAGGAACTTGAGCCCGCCCCATTTATCGAACGGGATTTTTCTGTTGGTCAGCTCGATCTCGAGATCCGCCGACATGTAGCCAGCGCGAAAAAGCACTGCCATCTCCCGCAGGGGAGTTCCTTCCTCGTGCAGCTCCAGGATGCGGTCAACAACGAAGCGCGTCTGCTGCTGTTCGTCACGCGCGGCAACCAGCCAGGGCGCCTCACCCCCACTTCGCTCGGTCCAGAGATTCTTGGTGAACCGTTCGGAAGCCCGGGAGATCAACATGTTCGTAACATCCAGTATCGGTGCGGTGCTGCGATAATTCTGCTCGAGCGCCACAATGGAAGCGCCGGGGAACTGCTTCGGGAATTCCAGGATATTCCGGAAATTGGCGCCCCTGAACGAGTAGATGCTCTGCGCATCGTCACCGACTACAGTAATATTGGAATGGCTGCGGCACATTCCGCGGAGAATGCGGGCCTGCAGGATATTCGTGTCCTGGTATTCGTCGACCAGGATGTGGTCGTACAGCGAAGAAATACGCCCAGCCAGCTCTTCGGAATTCTCCAGCATCATTGCCCAGAAGAGAAGCAGGTCGTCGTAGTCGACGAGGTTTCGCTCCTGCTTTCGCTTCGTATAGTCCGCGTAGATCTTGTGAAAATCATCCGTGTATTCCACGAACTGCGCATACTCATCGCGCAGGATGTCAGCGACCGAGATCCCGGTATTGAGATGGCGCGAGTAGCAGTACTGCAGCGTTTCTTTTTTCGGAAATCGTTTTCCCTGACTTGCATATCCCAGCTGGGACCGCGAGATCTGCATTAGATCTTCCGAGTCGCCCTGGTCCATGATCGTGAAATCCTTCGGCAGACCCGCCGCCTGGCCATATCGCCTGAGCAGACGGTGTGCTGTACCGTGAAACGTCCCCCCATTAACAGACTTGCTGACGGACCCCACGAGTCGCTCCACCCGAGAAAGCATTTCCTGCGCTGCCCTGCGCGTGAATGTCAGAAGGAGAATACGATCGGGTGACACTCCGCGTTCGATAAGATGCGCAACGCGGTACACCAGCGTCCGGGTCTTCCCGGTACCAGCACCCGCAATAATGAGCAGCGGACCGTCCGTATGAGTTGCCGCGGAAGCCTGCTGGGGATTCAGCTCCGCCG
>JACDDZ010000275.1 GCA_013816695.1 Gemmatimonadaceae bacterium | reverse complement strand
GCAGCCGAAAGACCAGCTGCACTCTTGAGCAGGAAGTCGCGACGCAGAATCATTGGCGGTCCTCCCTCTGCCTGTTGGGAAGAAGATTGTGAAAGGGGCGTGCATTGCGCGATTCCGGTGAGAGCGAGTCGTCGTATCCGCCGGTAATCATTGCTCGCATCGAATACGGATCGACGGCGAACACCATGAAGACGTGAATCACGCTCAGCACCACTGTTAGTGACATACAGACGAAGTGCCAGTATCGCGCCCATACATACCCGCCGAACAGGTTCGTCAGGAATGCGAGCTGCACCGGCTTCCAGATGGCGATGCCGGAAAGCACCGTGATGATTCCGAGCAGCGGCAGCACAAAGTATGTCGTCTTTTGCAGCGCATTGTGTTTGCCCTGCACCGGATGCTCCTTCCTCCGCGCAAGATAGAAGCGAATCATCTCACGTGTATCGCGCAGGTCGCCCTTACGCGGAACGAGATCACGCCACTCGCCGTGCAGGTAGATGAATGCGAGATACAGGATGCCGTTCGCTACCAGGAGCCACATCATGGCAAAGTGCCAGTTTCGCGCACCGCCGAGCCACCCGCCGAAAGTGAGTACTCCCGGGATTCGCTTCCCTTCGAAAGGATAGCAGCAGAATGTCTCACCGCGGCGCGCAAATTTAGGGTATGCATTGAAGATCCGAAGTCCGCTGCCGACCATCACGGTCAGCGCGACAGCATTCACCCAGTGCGTCAGGCGTACCACCCAGTGATGTCTTTTCTCGGCAGCGATCACGATATGCTCAGGCTCTCGGGTGGGACTTCTCGTAGACCTGCTTGAGGCGTTCTACGCTCGTGTGAGTGTAGATCTGTGTCGTCGAAATCGAGGCGTGCCCAAGCAGCTCCTGGACAGCGCGAAGGTCCGCGCCGGCATCGAGCAGGTGCGTCGCAAAAGTATGGCGAAGCGAATGTGTGGACAAGCCGGCCTTTTCGTCAACCCTATCGATCAGTTTCGACATAGCCAACTGGATGGCGCGAGTAGAGATGCGCTTTCCGGTGCCACTCAGGAAAAACGCCGTGCGATCAGCTTTTGCGCCCGCGCCGCGGAGCATCTCGTCCCGCCTGGCTTCATAATTTCGAAGCGCCAGCTGTGCATGATCACCAATGGGAACTATTCGCTCCTTCCTTCCCTTGCCGCGCACTTTAACCTGCTGGGACAGCAAGTCGATGTCGGCACGATTTATCCCGCGCAGCTCGGACAGCCGAATTCCTGTTGAGTAAAAAAGCTCCAGCATGGCATTGTTGCGGACATCGGGAAACTTCCCCTCCTGTGCATGCAGCTCCGCGGAGGTGAGAAGGAGCTCCATTTGCGCGCGGTCGAGATAGCCAGGGAGGTAACGATCGAGTTTTGCGCTCGCAACGCCGCGGGTGGGATTCGTATCCACCTGTTCATTGCGCTGCAGGAATTTGTAGAAAGTGCGAACTGCGGAGAGGGCACGCGCAATTGTGCGCTTTGAGAGCTTGCGGCGGGTCAGGTGGCCAAGAAAGCCGCGAATTGCCAGACGGTCTACACCCTGCCACGTCCAGTCCGTCGCCCCGTAATAGGTTCCGAGGAATTCCACGAACGCTTCGAGATCTCTTCCGTATGCCTTGGTTGTATGCGCCGAGACGTCCCGCTCTTTCTCCAGATGCAGAATGAACGCGTCTACATCGGGCTTCGCGCTCACCTGCCGACCAGCTCTCCAGCGCCTATGCCGGCCGCAAACGTTTTCATTTCCGACAGCGCCCGTTCGGCGAACATTTCGCGCTTTTTCTTTTTGTCGCGCATCGGCTGCTCGAGGTCATCGAGCAACCCAAAGTTCGCATTCATCGGCTGAAAGTGCTGCGGATCAGCCTCACGCATGTAACGGTACAGCGCACCAAGCATTGTGGTGGCGGGCGGAATCACAGGCGCTTCGCCGGAAGCAACTCGCGCAAGATTGATCCCGGCCAGCAACCCGGTCGCCGAGCTCTCCGTATATCCCTCCACGCCGGTCAACTGGCCCGCAAAGAAGGTGTTCCCATCGCGCGTAGACAGATGCGGCGTGAGGGTCGCCGGAGAATTGATGTATGAGTTCCTATGAATGGAGCCGAAGCGCAGAAACTCGGCGTTCTCCAGACCGGGAATCATCCTGAACACGCGCTGCTGCTCGGGGATCCTCAATCGGGTTTGAAAGCCGACGAGATTCCACATGCGGCCCGAACGGTCCTCGCGCCGCAGCTGTACGATTGCATGCGCTTTCATGCCTGTCTTTGGATCGCGCAAGCCTACAGGCTTCATCGGCCCAAATCGGAGGGTTTCCTTGCCGCGCTTTGCGGATTCCTCGACAGGCATGCAACCCTCGAAGTATGGAACTTCATCGAACTCGTGGCCGTGGAACTGGTCGGCCGCAGTGAGAGCCTCTATGAACGCATCATATTGCTCCCGCGTCATGGCGCAGTTCAGGTACGCGCCGTCCGCTTCGCCCACCATCGTTTCCTTTCCATACCGCGAAGCCCGGAAGACAAGCTCTTCATCAATGGAGTCAATGCTGACGATCGGCGCAATTGCATCATAGAACGCCAGGCCATTGACGCCGAGCTTTTCTGAAATCGCGTGCGCAAGCACGTCCGATGTCAGGGGGCCGGTTGCGATGATCCCTGGATCGGGAAGCGATGTCATTTCCTTGCGAGTGATCTCGATGCGAGGATGACTCTCGATACGCTGCGTAACCGCTGCAGCAAAAACATCCCGATCCACAGCGAGCGCACTTCCCGCAGCTACACGCGCTTCATCGGCGCACTCCAGGATCATGGATCCCAGCTCGCGCATTTCGGCTTTCAGCAGTCCATGCGCGTTGGTGACTTCCGTGCTCTTGAAAGTGTTGGAGCAAACCAGCTCAGCCAGACGCTCAGTCTGGTGCGCCGCGGTTTTGCGAACGGGGCGCATTTCGCAGAGCCGCACATCAATGCCGCGGTTCGCGAGCTGCCATGCCGCTTCAGAGCCTGCCAGGCCTCCGCCGACCACGGTGATTCGTTTGGGTTTGCTCACGGTTTCAATTTAGCTCCGGGAGGACGGAGGAGAACTTCGGAGTTAACTGATGACAGGAGCGACGGAGCGACGGA
>JACDDZ010000274.1 GCA_013816695.1 Gemmatimonadaceae bacterium | reverse complement strand
CCGGTGATTCCCGCAATGCGTTCTTCGTGGGGACGAAGCTCGTTGCAGCGCGCTGTCGTTCGGCGATCCTGCCAGACAATCGCGCGTGAGAGCGGCTTCCCAGTGGCGCGATCCCAGATGAGAATAGTTTCGCGCTGGTTGGTGATTCCAATTGTATCGGGACTGGCGCCACTTTCGGTGATCGCTTCGCGCGCCGACTCGAGAGTGCGATTGAAGATCTCTTCCCCATCGTGCTCTACCCAGCCAGGCTGGGGAAAATACTGAGTGATTTCCCTGTAGCCGCGCCCGGCGATGGACCCGTCCTCGCGAATCATCATACAGGTAACCCCGGTAGTGCCCTCGTCAATAGCAAGGACGTGCTTCACTCTTCCACCCTCCGCTCTTTTCTGCGCTCGGGAAAATGTGCATCGAGAAATTCGATGAGTGCACCTTCCTCCGGGGAATGCGCGCTGGAGGTAGAGGCTGGTCTTCGTGATTCCAGGTTTATGACGGCTGCGCTCCGCAGGTATTTCTGGAGCACTACCGGATGCACGTACGACTTGCGGCAGATGGTCGGGGTATTACCCAGTTCCGCTGCGACGAGGCGCACAGCAGTCAGGACATTCTTCTTTCGCATGCTCTGCGACTTCGCCGGTCCAAGCTCAGCGAGCACAGTTGCCGCGCGCAGAGTCCCACCCCATGTCCGAAAGTCCTTTACTGTGTATGGAAAGTCGGTAATGCTGCGGAGGTAGTCGTTCACATCGTCCGCTTCAACGTTCCTCCACTTCCCGCCTTCCTGGTAACGGAAAAGCCTGGGTCCGGGCGTTTTCATCATCGCCCGCACGAACCGCACGACATCCTGGCCCGTTACGACCTGCCACTGGTCGACGCCCTTCTTGCCGCGATACCGAAAGTGAACGGAATCACCGTCAATCTGCACGTGCGACTTCCGCAGCGTAGTAATACCGAAGCTGTTGTTTTCCTTCGCATACCGGTCGCTGCCCACGCGAAAGAATGCGTCACCAATCAGGCGGACAATGCCAGCACACACTTTGTCGGATGAGTGGCCACGCGACCGGAAGTCGCGGGATACCCTGGAACGGATCGATGGAAGGTCGCGCGCCATTTGCCGGACGCGGTAGTGCTTTCGCAGCTCACCCTTTTCGACAGCGCGGGGATGATAGCGATACTGTTTCCGCCCGCGTGCGTCGAAGCCCCAGACCTGGATTGCGGACCTGGGCGTAGCAGCCACGTGGACATCCTTCCAGGCAGGCGGGATGCGCAAGGAGTCGATCCGCTCGAGGACTTCACGGGATTTTATCTGTTTTCCCCGTGCATCCTCGTACCCGAATCCACTCTTTTTTGTCCCTTTCCTCAGAATCCACTTAGCAGGCATGACAGGCGGCCATAAATTTGAATTGCAAATTACTCTCAACTCCCCGTCCATGCCCCTCGAGTTTCTGACTCTGGAAGTCGCAGACCGAATCGCGACTCTCACAATCAATCGCCCCGACAAACTCAACGCCCTGAATGACGCTACCATCGCGGAGCTTGGTCAGGCGATCGATGAAGTCCGAATCCGCGATGACATTGGTGGACTGATCCTGACCGGAGCCGGACGCGCCTTTGCCGCCGGCGCAGACATCTCGGAGCTTCAGAGCCAGACTCCAACGATTGCGAAGGCACGGGCCCGGGCGGGACAGGAAATCTTCCGCCGCTTCGAAACCAGCGCGAAGCCGGTCATCGCAGCCGTCAACGGATTTGCACTTGGCGGTGGATGCGAGCTGGCGATGGCCTGCCACATTCGCATAGCCGCAGACAACGCGAAGTTCGGTCAACCGGAAGTGAAACTTGGCACATGCCCTGGCTACGGTGGCACTCAACGCCTTGCACGGCTCGTTGGCAAGGGCCGCGCAATCGAGCTTCTGCTGACCGGCGAAACCATTGACGCTACCGAAGCGTATCGGATTGGACTCGCCAATAAGATTGTGCCTGTCGCCGAACTTCTGGGCGCCGCGCGTGCGATGCTCAAGCAGATGCTGGCTAATGGACCGCTGGGACTCGCTCTCTGCATCGAAGCGGTTGATCGTGGGCTGGAGATGTCGCTGGACGAAGGACTCATACTCGAGGCAAACCACTTCGGGCTGCTCGCCGCCACGGACGACATGCGCGAAGGCATGAAGGCTTTCCTGGACAAGAGACAGCCGGCGTTCAAGGGAAAGTGATGCCGCAGTGCGTATGGCTTCGCGAAATAGCCATCCGCGATTTCAGGAACCTCGAAAGGGTTGAGTTGCAGATCCCCGAGCGCGGGTTTGCGCTCGTAGGTGAGAACGGCCAGGGAAAAACGAACTTCCTGGAGGCGGTTTACTACCTGCAGCTCCTGCGTAGCGTGCGTGGTGCGACCGATGTCGAACTTGTGCGATTTGGGGCGGAAGGGTTTCACATTGGAGCAACCGCAACGCTGGACCGCAACCGCGCCATATCTGTGGGCTTCGAGAAAACCGGAAAGCGAAAGCGCATAACCCTCGATGGCGTTGCAGCGACACGCATGAGCGACTCGCTCGGCGCGTTGCCCACCGTGATTTTTTCTCCGCGCGATCATGAACTCGTGGCCGGAGGACCAGTGGAGCGCCGCCGCTACCTCGACATAGTGCTCGCGGTTACATCGCGGCCGTACCTCACGGCCCTGCAGACATATCGCGCAACGCTCGCGCGCAGGAACGCAGTTATTCGTGACCTCGTGCGACGAAAATCAGGTCGCACCGATGAAAACGAGATTGCAGTCTGGGAGCCGGCGCTTGCAGATGCAGCCGCGCGGCTCAGCACAGGGCGTCGCGAATGGGTTTCGCGTGTCCAGGACGAATTTGCAAAGCTATGCGCGGCAGTGGGCGAGCGATCGAGTGCGCGTCTTCGTTACATCTCTACTATCAGTGACTCGGTCGACGCTACGTCCGAGTGGCGCGCTCAGTTCCAGAAACAGCGCAGCAGTGACCTCAGGCGGGGTATGACTCAATGCGGCCCGCATCGCGACGACCTGGAGATATCCCTGGATGGCCGGGACATACGGGTCTATGGGTCGGCGGGCCAGCAGCGCACTGCAGCAATTGCCCTTCGAATGCTCGAGGCGTCCACGTTGAGGCTC
>JACDDZ010000273.1 GCA_013816695.1 Gemmatimonadaceae bacterium | reverse complement strand
CAGTTGTGAGGCGCAGCCCAAGCCAGAGCCCGGCTGCGGTGAAGACAAGCGCAACCAGGGCTCCGTAAATCTCCACCGAATGCGAGATCACCAGATACCGGTACTCGATGAGGCTGAGCAATGCGATCAGCGCACCAGCAAGGATTCCGTAAAGCAGGATGGTTTTTCTCAAGCGAAGAAGGCTAAGATGACCCAGCACAGGGTTCGTATCGCGAAAGCTAATGATTCCGCAAAGCGATTCTCCCTGCCCGGGATTGATGTCTCGGCGCGCCGAGGTGATGTTTACGATGGGGCAACCATTGCAGGAGTCCAGTTGCCGGTCACAGCCAAACTTTCGGGGCGGTTTTACGAGCGGTTCGGTGATCAAATCACAAACGAGCTCGTCGACTGGTTCAATTCAGTGGACACAACCTACCAGGCGCAGGTCCGCGAAATAAACGAATCGAACCGCCTGTGGATGGAAGCGCGATTCGATGCGTTCGACGCGCGCATGGATGCCTTCGAGGCGAAAATGGAAGCGAGGTTCGATGCCCTGAAAGTCCAGATGCTTCTCTGGATGTTCGGATTCTGGATCGCCACGGTTGTGCCAATTCTTGCCGTAATGTTCACAATGAGCGGCGCATTTCGGCGGTAGCCTAAGAAAGTTTTTTCTTTTGCGGAGCCTCGTCCGTTTTTCCTTTTTTGGCCATTATCACACTCACCTGTCCGTCCCCCTCCATTTTCGCCTGTGCGACTTCCTCGGGGGACTCAACTCCGTGCTGTCGCAGGATGCTTAGTAATTCCTCGTTTGTAATGAGCTCGTGGCGCAGATTGCGCCTGTTTACCTTACCATCGCGAATCAGCGTAATGGCCGGAGGATGGATGAGGCGGGCGATCATCTTGTTTTTGTAGGCGAGAAGGTTCAACGCCCAGCTCCAGAACAGGATGGTGCCCACTAGCAACAGGCCGTCGGTTATGGATTTATAGTCTCCCGTCATCCCGTTCTGGGCGGCGTCGGCGATCAGGACTACCACCAGCAGATCGGTCATTCCGAGCGTCCCTGCTTCCCGCTTTAGCACAATCCGGAGCAGAATGAATATTCCGAGATAAATGACGCTCCCACGAACAAAGATCTCCAGCAGCGGAGTATCGAGCGCGAAAAGCTGACGCCATTCGGGGGAGCTGAAGGCCGAGCTTGCCAGGATGGCGTGCATTGGATTTAAGAGGCTAAAGGGCGAGGGTAGGCGGGAAATATGCTTCTAAGCCCATGAAGTTGAAGGATTTGGAGGGGTAAGCCCGGAATCCCCAGGGTGATTGACCCGGGCCCTCGAGTCGGGTATTTTACAAGGCTATACCGCCTCCGTTCCGGAGCCGGACAATTCATGTCGATCCATGGTAAATGCCGACAATTAATCAGCTCGTCCGACAGAGTCGTCGCGACGTTCTAAAGAAAGAAAAAGCGCCCGCGCTCAAGTCCAACCCGCAGAAGCGCGGTGTTTGCACCCGAGTATATACAACCACCCCAAAGAAGCCGAACTCCGCGCTGCGTAAAGTTGCGCGTGTCCGTCTCACCAACGGCTTCGAAGTCACAGCCTACATTCCCGGCGAAGGACACAACCTCCAGGAACACTCGATTGTTCTGATTCGTGGTGGTCGTGTAAAGGATCTTCCCGGAGTTCGTTATCACATCGTCCGCGGATCGCTCGATGCTTCGGGCGTGAACGGCCGCAACAAGAGCCGCTCCAAGTACGGCACAAAGAAGCCGAAAGCCGGAGCACCTGCTGGAGGTAAGAAGTGAGCCGTCGCAAAAAGTCCGTAAAACGCGTAATCCTGCCTGACGCACGCTACGACAGTCAGACAGTTTCCAAGTTCATCAACGTCCTTATGTACCAGGGTAAGAAGTCGACCGCCGAGCGCATTTTCTCGAGCGCGATGGACCTGGTGGAAAGCCGCACCAGCCAGCCGGGTGTCACGATCTTCAAGCAGGCGCTGACGAACCTCAAGCCCGCAGTCGAAGTGAAGAGCCGCCGTGTTGGTGGTGCAACGTACCAGGTTCCGGTAGAAGTCCGTCCGGACCGTCGTACAGCACTCGCCATGCGCTGGTTGATCTCATTCTCCCGCGACCGCAACGAGAAGTCGATGGCCGAAAAGCTGGCCGCCGAAGTGATCGCGGCCAGCAAGGGCGAAGGCAACGCAGTCAAGAAGAAGGAAGACACCCATCGAATGGCCGAAGCCAATAAGGCGTTCGCCCACTATCGCTGGTAGTCCTCCGATCGGCAGAATAAGGAAACCCCGCCAACCGGCGGGGTTTTTTTATGGCCTGAATCCGGGAGCCGGTTCTTTCCGTAATGATTTTCAACACCTTGCGAACCCTATTTGGGTTAGCGCTGTCCAAACCTTTCGGATGTCCCCGTCATCGTACAGGTCTCAAACCTCCGATATGAAAAAACTTCAATCCATACTTGCGGTCCTGCTTGCAGCCTCCGGCACGCTACCTCAGACGGCTCTGGCCCAAACGACTCCGAGCCCCGACACACTCAACAGGAAAAACACTCCGGCGACTGTACGCTCGATGCGCGCTGCCCGAGCTACCACAACTATCAAGCTGGACGGCAATCTCGACGATCCGGCATGGGCCACGGTGAAGGCGGAAAGCGGCTTTACCCAGAGCTACCCCAAGGCGGGGCAGCCAGGAACTGAGCGAACAGAGGTCCGCGTTCTATATGATGACGCGGCTCTCTATGTTGGAGTCCGGGCGTTCGACTCACGCGCGGATTCAATTGCGGCACAGCTGGCCCGTCGCGACGCGACCGGCATTTACTCGGACTGGATTCACGTCGTGGTTGATTCCTATCACGATCGCAGAAACGGTTTCCGGTTTTCCACGAATCCGCGCGGAGTACAAAAGGACGTGCTGCATTCCGATGACCGCAGCGAAGACCTGAACTGGGATGCGGTTTGGGAGGTGGCAACTTCGGTGGACAAGGAAGGATGGACTGCGGAATATCGCATTCCCTTTTCACAGCTGCGTTTTGGAGGAGCGGGTAAGGGACAGGAGCGCGTATGGGGAATTCAAGTACAGCGGGACATTGCGCGTCACGGAGAGCGGGTGTCCTGGAACCCATGGAAACCTGCGGACCCCG
>JACDDZ010000272.1 GCA_013816695.1 Gemmatimonadaceae bacterium | reverse complement strand
GCCGTCCCTGGCCCCAGGCGCATTCCTGCTCGGTGCTGCTGCCGCAACGACGAAGTATGCGACGCTGGCAAAGAGGTAGAGCCGGAGCGGCGAGAGGTAGCTTGCCCGATGTCCCTGCAGGAATTCCAGCGTCAAAACGCCGGGCTTGGTGATGAGCGTGCGGACCGTTGTAAGAAAACGCCCATCCCACCCTGAGAACTCGGCGACTGCTTCTGATGCAAGCTCGCGGACGGTCGGGTAGGGCGGAACATCGCGCTGCCCGCATTCACTGCAATAATGGCCGGTCAAAGGCGCAGCGCAGTTTAGGCAGGATTGATTAGGCGCCGAAGTCATTGCGTCGATATACTCTCCAGATAGTGTGGGCGGTAGTCGTCTGAGCCCCTTTGAAATAGCACCCGCTTAAATTCGCGATGCGCCGACGAACACTCAAACATCTGCCAGGCATGACTAAAGAGATTGACCTGAACACGGTTCCGGAGGGACTCCCGGCACCTGTCGACGATGGTGCGGCGGGACACCTTGTTGGTTTACGGCTTCCCGCGCTTCGCCTGTCGGCCACCAACGGGACCTCCGTTACACTTTCAGAGATTGTGCCCCGGACTGTCTTCTTTTGCTATCCGATGACCGGTCGCCCGGGCCAGCCGCTTCCTGACGGCTGGGATCAGATTCCCGGCGCCCGTGGCTGCACTCCCCAGGCGTGCAGCTACCGCGATAAATACAACGAGTTCGCGAGTTCGGGCGTCACTGTATACGGAATAAGCACACAGACAACGGAGGACCAGATCGAAGCTGCTGAGCGTCTCCATCTGCCTTATCTGCTCCTCAGTGACGAGCGAGGCGAGCTCACCCGCGCGCTCAAGCTTCCCACTTTTAGAGCCGGCGCGAAAACCCGTATTCGCCGTCTCACTTTCGTCGCCACGAATGGTCTGATCGAGAAGGTATGGTATCCGGTTTTTCCATCCGATTCCGATACGCCACTCGTGCTCGCCTGGCTTCACCGGTAGCGAGTAACTTCATTCGTGTCCCGGATTTCCATTCTTCCATCCGCAGTCGCTGACCAAATCGCTGCTGGCGAAGTTGTCGAGCGCCCGGCATCCGTAGTCAAGGAACTCGTCGAGAACGCCCTGGATGCGGGCGCCCACACAATTGAAGTCACCATAGAGGATGGCGGACGCCGCCTCATTAGAGTTAGCGACGATGGCAGCGGGATGGACCGCGACGATGCGAGTCTGGCGTTAGCCCGCCACGGCACCTCGAAGATTCGGGCTGCCTCCGACCTGGTCTCAATCGCGAGTTTTGGTTTTCGAGGAGAAGCGCTGCCCGCAATCGCGTCTGTATCCGAGCTCGAGCTTGAAACCTCGGATAGCGGCGACGGCGGTACGCGCGTCGAAGTGCGCGGCGGCAGTATGATCGGTGCGACTGAGGCTGCACGACGACAGGGAACGACAGTCACAGTCCGCAATCTTTTCAACAACGTTCCCGCGCGGCTCAAGTTCATGAAGAGCGCGCGCTCCGAGTGGCGCAGCATTTCCGACACGCTCACGTCCATCGCCGTCAGCCGACGCGACATCCGGCTGATCGCAACTCATGATGGCCGCAAAGCGCTCGACATCGCGCCCTCACCGACACTGCGCGCACGACTCGGCGAGATATGGAGCTCCAACTACGCGTCAAAGCTCGTTGAAGTAGAGGATCTCACGGGCCCGATTCACACAACTGGCCTGGTAGAGCGACCGTCCGATGTGGGCACAGCTTCGCGTCGCGTAATTATTTCGTTAAATGGTCGCGTCATTCGCGATACGGGCATGGTCCGCGCGGCTGAAGCTGCTTATCGCTCTACGATCGCGCCTGGACTCAGGCCGTCACTCTTTCTCAGCATCACGATTCCCGCAGAATCAGTTGACGTCAATGTTCACCCTGCTAAAGCAGAAGTCCGTTTCCGCGATCGCTGGACCATCGAGAGAGCTGTCGAGAACGCAGTGCGTCGCGCGCTCGGTACAATGGAAAGCGCTGCAAGCTTTGGCCGCCCCTCCTGGCTTCCAGTCGCTAACCCGACGGCCGCTCCTCAGCCCTTCGAGGAATCCCGCGCATTCGTCCAGAGCGCGTATGCCAATGGAATCGGATTCCAGGCAGCGGATGGAGTAACGGGTCGCGATGAGCCGGATGCGTCAGCGACCTATGGTGAGCGAGAGCCGGCGGAGCCAATTCCGCCGCTGCTGCAGCTGCGTCGCACCTACATAATGTTCGAGCACGCTGACGGCGTAGTTCTAATCGATCAGCATTCGGCGCATGAGAGAATTCTTTTCGAGAAGTTCATGCGGGGAATGGAACAGGGAGGTGGTGGCGGACAGCGGTTATTGCTGCCGCTCACACTTCACCTCGATCCCGACGAAGCCGAAGCGCTGGACGCAAACCGTGACTATTTCATTAAGCTGGGATACGAAATCGAGGATTTTGGCAGCAATACAGTTCTCGTTTCATGCGTCCCGACTCCCCACGCACGATTTGACGCTGAACGATGCCTGCGTGACACGCTGAGTGCTCTGACAGGATCCCGGAATCCGGGGACCGCAGCCAAGCACGAGTATCTCGCAGCGACCTTCGCGTGCAAGGCTGCAATCAAGGCGGGAGAGGAGTTGTCCCAGTCGGAGATGCGCGCGTTGTTTACCTCACTGCGCGATACGCAGCTTCCTGCGCACGATGTGCATGGCCGCTCAACTATCGTCCAGCTTTCCTGGGATGAGCTGGAGAGGAAGTTTGGACGCAAATAGCGTCGCGGTAATCTGCGGACCAACCGCATCGGGTAAATCCGCAGTGGGGATGATGCTCGCTCGTGCATTTCACGGAGTCATACTGAGCGCGGACTCGCGGCAGATATATCGCGGATTCGATATTGGAACAGCAAAGCCGGGCGCCGAGCAGAATGAGGTGCCGCACAGGGGAATCGACATTGCCGATCCCACAGATCGCTATTCGGCATCGCACTGGGCTGATGATGCAGGAAAGTGGGTGGATGAAGCGAAGGCGATGAATCGCATTCCTATAGTAGTCGGCGGTACCGGGCTGTACATCCGATCACTCTTTGAACCACTGTTCGAATCACCTCCTCTCGATCCAGAGAAACGCGCGGAGCTGCA
>JACDDZ010000271.1 GCA_013816695.1 Gemmatimonadaceae bacterium | reverse complement strand
TTTCCGCCCTGCTCGCCGCTTCCGGGTCCGAGCTCCACCATGTAATCGGCCATCTCGATCGCTGCGAGATCGTGCTCAACGACGATGACGGTGTTGCCCCCGTCGCGCAGTCTGTGCAGCAAACGAAGCAGCCGGTCCATGTCGCGCGCGTGGAGTCCGATGGACGGCTCGTCGAGTACGTACAGCGTGTCCACCAGGTGGGAGCCGAGGGAGTTAGCGAGTCCGATGCGCTGAGCTTCACCGCCCGAGAGGGTTCTCGTTGCGCGGTTGAGTGACAGGTAGTCCAGCCCTACGTCGCGAAGAAAGCGCACTCGCTCGCGCGACTCCTTGAGTACCTGGGCGGCGATCTGATGTTCGTACTCTGAAAGAAGCAGTGTGTCGAGCCATTCGCTCAGCACATCCACGGGCATCGCCGATACCTGCGCTATGTTTTTTCCGCCCACAAGGACATCGAGCGCTTCGGGATTGAGCTTGCTCCCGTGGCACAGGGTGCACTCCATGGCTGTCTGGTACTGGCGAAGAAAAACGCGGATGTACTGTTTGTATCGCTTCTCCTCGAGATCCTTGAGGAAGGGAAGAATTCCCTTGTAGCCCTTGGACTTGGACCTGAGAAGTAGCTGGCGCTGCGCATCGGTCAGGTCGCTCCATGGCACGTCCTGTGGAATGCGCTCACGTTTTGCAAATTCGGCGAGCGCGCGACGCTTGTTCTCGTACCGCGGCTTGGTCCATGGGTCGATTGCTCCGTCCCTCAGCGAGCGAGCTGTGGAAGGAATCACAAGCGACTCGTCATACTCGAGCGTTGCTCCGAAACCGTTGCACTGTCCGCATGCACCACGCGGATTATTGAACGAGAATAACTGAGGAGTTGGGTTGGGTGCGCGCGTTCCGTCATTAGCGCACTCGAACCGCTCGGTAAAGCGTAGCCTCTCCGTTTGTCCACCATCCAGGGGGGAAGTGATTTTCCCGGCGAAGATGACAATGCAGTCGCCTTCGCCATCCGCAAACGCAGTTCCCACCGCATCGGACAACCGGTTCGACGAGTCAGCCGACACAACAAGCCGGTCAATGATGACGAGAAGCTCCCGCGCCCGGGTAAGGTCTGTCTTTGTGCCCACAAGTTCGTCGAGGTGGTGAATTGCGCCGTTTACCGCAACGCGTACAAATCCCTGGGCCCGCAGATTCTCGACGACAACATCGTGCGTGACCTTGTCCGAAAGTCGGAGCGGGAACGCGACGCTGTAGCGCGTTCCGTCGGGCAGCCCCATCACCGTGTCTACAACTGACTGTACAGTGTCGGGCTTCATTTCGCGGCTGCACTTTGGGCAGAAAGTGTGGCCCACACGCGCCCACAACAGTCTCAGGAAGTCGTAGATCTCGGTGGCCGTTCCAACCGTGGATCGCGAAGTCTTGGTCGGGTTTGACTGCTCGATCGCCACGGCAGGAGAAATCCCCTCGATTGAGTCAACGTCCGGCTTTTCCATGCGCTCGAGAAACTGGCGCGCATATGCGGAAAGCGATTCTACATATCGGCGCTGACCTTCTGCATAGATGGTATCAAAGGCGAGTGATGACTTGCCTGATCCAGATGGGCCTGTGATAACGGTAAACGTCCGGCGCGGAATCTCGACCGATATGTTCTTGAGGTTATGCTGGCGGGCGCCTTTGACGATGATCGCGTCTTTCACAGTCGCAATTTAAGGGGCGGAATGCCCCGAACAAAGACCAAAAGCAAAATCGGCCCACCCAGCTAAATGCGTCGAACGAGGCGCCCCATGAGAAGTAGAACAATGGCGCCGAGGGTAGCGATTCCTATCGACCGAAGGTCGAAGCTACCTGCCGCAACGCGGCCCCAGCCTAGCCGGGTTCCAATCAGGCCGCCAATGAAGGCGCCGACGATCCCGAGCACTACGGTGACTATGCAGCCGGACGGGTCACGCCCTGGTACCAGATATTTAGCGAGGGTCCCGGCTACGAGACCCAGAAGAATCCAGTATAGCCAGAGCGGCACCGTCCGACCGTTAGTCTATGCGATTCCTGTTACGGAACGCGCGGTCCGCGGGTACGCGTGGCCATTCTGTAGATCCAGAGAAGCACAAGCGCACCGATTACTGCCGTAATGATGCTGGGGAGATTGAATCCGCCCGTTCCACCACCCATACCCAGCATGCTGGCGAGAAATCCGCCGATGAATGCTCCGATGATACCGATAATCATCGTTACGATCAGGCCACCCGGGTCATTGCCCGGCATGATAGCCTTCGCGATTGCGCCCGCGATAAGTCCGAGCACTGCCCACGTAATCAGGTTCATCATCATTCGAGTCTTCCTCCTGGAAGTTTTTTGTCCAGTCAGACACCGGACGAATGCCGCCTCTCGTGCAACCTGCGTACCACGCTCTGCAGTAAGCGTAGCATAAGATCGTCGTTTTCACTAGCATATAATCAATGGCGTCACAGGAAAGTCTCCAGGAAGACGATGTACTAGGCAAGGCGTACGACAACCAGTTGATGCGAAGGCTCCTGGCGTACGTGAAGCCCTATCGGGTACTCGTGTTTGGCGCCCTCGCCCTCCTGTGCATCGAAGGAGCTTTGCAGGTTGTGGGGCCGGTCCTGACACGCCGCGTGATCGACGTCGCGATTCCGGCGAAAAATTCCGGCCTTGTGGTGACTTCCTGCATCATTTTCCTTGTCACCCTCCTCGCTCAATTCCTCTGCTCATACGGGGAAACCTGGCTCACCACGACCCTCGGCCAGCGTGTCATGCGCGACCTGAGGCTCCGGATTTTTGCCCACCTGCAGCGGCTCCCAATCTCGTTTTTCGACAGGAATCCAGTCGGTCGACTCATAACGCGCGTCACGTCAGACGTTGAAACCCTAAACGAGCTTTTCACTGCCGGGGTTGTCTCGGGACTGGGTGACCTTTTCACTCTCGTCGCGCTCAGCATTGGAATGTTCCTGATCGACTGGCGCCTCGCACTTGTCGGCTACGCAGTGATTCCATTCGTGATACTTGTTTCGCATCTCTTTCGCAAGCATGTGCGTGAGACATATCGCGACATTCGCGTTCGACTCGCGCGGATCAATGCATTTCTCCAGGAGCGCATTTCAGGAATGCGCATCGTCCAGCTCTTTGGCCAGGAG
>JACDDZ010000270.1 GCA_013816695.1 Gemmatimonadaceae bacterium | reverse complement strand
ATATGCCCGCTACCCGCAGTACCGGACACGAACCGGCGGCGTCGTGACGCTCGAAGCCAGAATCAACGACTGCTTCGAGCGAAGCCTCAACGGACATGCGATTGAACGATCCAGCTCCGCGATGACAGACCTGGTGGCGTACATGTGGTACATCTCGCGCGGAGTTCCTGTGGATGGAAAGATCGCTGGACAAGGAATCAAGCCGCTGTCAGTGCAAAACGGCGATACGCTTCGCGGGCAGGCAATCTTTGCAGCCAACTGCGTGGCCTGCCATGGAAACAATGGTGGAGGCAGCACGGTCGCCCCTGCATTGTGGGGAGCGCATTCGTTCAATGTTGGCGCTGCGATGGCGCGCGTGCAGACGGCCTCATCGTTCATTCGTTACAACATGCCTTTCGATCGTCCCGGAGTTCTGGATGACCAGCAGTCTCTGGATGTGGCCGCGTACCTCAGCAACCGGCCGCGTCCAGATTTTCGAGGAAAGGAAAATGATTGGCCCAAGGGTGACGCACCCCCGGACGTGCCGTACGCACTTAAATCCGCAAAAAGCGGAAGTTGATCACCTATGAAAATCCACGTGTACCTGGCAGTCGCTTGCTGCGGTATTGCGAGTTGCAGCAGCGACTCGCGCTCGAGTAAAGACAACGCAGTGGCCTCGGCCGTTTTGGAGTCGCCCTCCGCTGCAACTACTCCGGCTACGGCGCCGAACGACCCGGGCTGCCCGGTAAACGGCCTGTGGGCTGTATGCAGCGTGGAAAAGCGCCTTACGCAGTCCGGATTTGTAGCCCGGCAAACGGACAGTGTCGGCGATAAGCGCGCCGGGTTCACTGTAAAGCCGGTTGCATATAATCTCAACAAGTCGCGGCTCGAGCTGTACATCTATGAAGATGCCGCCGCGCTGAAACGGGAAATCTCTCGGCTGGATACTGCCGCAGTTGCGCCGGTGTTCATCCGGTCAGCGAATCTTGTCGCGCTTCTTTTTACCAACGATGGAACACAAGCCGAGCGGCTGTCCCTGGCGCTGACTGCTGGCGCGCCGCAGCGCTAGCTAAAGCGTTTCCAGGAGTTTGCAAATGCCATTACGACTGGAGAGCATTCAATGAAACGCAAGACAATCCTGACCGGCGTGTGCCTTTGTACGCTCGGAATTTTTGTGAGCTGGCACGCCGCAACCGCCAGGTCCCGGGATTTTTCAACCGATCCCGTGCTGAGTCCTGCCGGTCCGGGAAGCGCCGAACCCAATCTTGCAGTCGCACCAGAGGGTCGTGTCTACATGTCGTGGCTGGAACCTGCCGATTCCGGATATGCGCTCCGGTTTTCAGTATATGATGGGTTAGGCTGGACGCCCGCACGCACAATTTTCGGAAGCCGCGAATTCTTCGTGAACTGGGCGGATTTTCCGTCGCTCGAAGTTCTGGATGGCGGGCGACTCGCAGCCCACTGGCTGCAGCGCAACGGAAAAGGAACTTACGCGTACGGCGTGCGCATTTCGCAGTCGTCCAACGGCGGGAGAACATGGAGCACACCTGTCACTCCCCACCGCGACGCCTCGGAAACAGAACACGGATTCGTTGCCATGTGGCGGGAGAGCGGCAGGCTGGGAGCCGCGTGGCTCGACGGCCGGAAGTTCAAGAAAGATGGACACGACACATCGAATGAAATGATGCTTGTGTCGACAACCATCCTGCCGAATGGGAGCCGCGGCGCCGAGGTGCGGCTCGATGAACGCACCTGCGACTGTTGCCAGAACGCCGCCGCTCTGACGAGCGCAGGCCCGGTCATTGTCTATCGCAATCGCTCCGCTGCCGAGATTCGCGACATCTACATCACTCGTCGAGTTGGAGGTAAATGGACCCTCGGCGTTCCGGTGCACACCGACAACTGGAATATCGCAGCGTGCCCCGTGAACGGGCCCGCAATTGCCGCCAGGGGAAGACGCGTCGCGCTCGCCTGGTTCACGGCAGCACGGGATAGCGCGCGTGTAAATGTGGCGTTCTCGAACGATGCCGGCGCCACATTTTCGTCGCCGGTTCGAGTGGATGGTGGCGCGCCGGCCGGTAGAGTTGATCTCGCCATGCTTCCCGACGGTGGAGCACTTGTGACATGGGTAGAACGAATTGGCGGCGATACAGCCGCTGTGCGTGTACGTCGTATCGGTAGGGATGGCAGGGCTGGAGCGACGGCAACGATTGCCGCGTCGTCCGCAGCTCGCGCAAGCGGATTCCCCAAGCTGGCTGTAACCGGAAACAGTGTGCTTTTCGCCTGGACAGTTCCGGGGCGACCTTCTTCAATTCGCGTTGCGCGCGCCAAGCTCCAGGAGTTTCGTTAATGCAGTTGTTGACTGCGTGCCGTGTGCCGGGAATGATGTTCGCGTTGATGACGCTCAATGCCTGTTCGCCTGCAGAAAAGACGAATGACGAAAGTGCTCCAGCTGGTGATGGTCGCGTCGAGGTCGGATTTCCCGCTCCCGCGTACTCGACACGGTCCCTGGAAGGAGACTCGGTATCACTCGCCGGCCTGCGCGGGAAAGTGGTGCTTCTCAACATCTGGGCGACCTGGTGCCACCCTTGCCGAACCGAGATCCCCGAGCTGCGCGGGATTCACGAGCGGTATCGCACCCGCGGACTCGAGCTCGTGGGCGTAAGCGTTGACAGTGATGGAACAGACGACGCCGTCCGGAGCTTCATGAAAGACTATGAAATGACATTCCCTGTCTGGCGCGATCCGGAGGAAAGAATCTCGACAAGATTTCTCGCTGTAGGAGTGCCGGCAACTTTCCTGATCGACAGGAAAGGTGTGCTGCGCTGGAGAAAGACAGGACCCATCTCACCCAACGATCCTGCTTTGACCGCGGCGATCGAGCGCGCCCTGGATTCCTGAACATGGAGCCAACTTCCGTCGGGTTGATGATCAGTTTTACTGCGGGTGTCCTGAGTTTTCTCTCGCCCTGTGTTCTGCCGCTTATTCCGAGTTACGTAAGCTTTATTACGGGATTGAGCCTGGAAGATGTCCGACAGTCGCGCCGGATCGCACTTATTCATTCGCTGCTGTTCATCACCGGATTCACAATTGTATTTCTTGCCCTCGGCGCTACGGCCAGTGTAGTTGGGAGGCTCTTCTTCTTTGGCCGCGAATGGATCGGCCGCGTAGGCGGTCTGCTGATCAT
>JACDDZ010000269.1 GCA_013816695.1 Gemmatimonadaceae bacterium | reverse complement strand
CTCGGGTATGGCCATCCCGAAGTGGACGAGGCGGTTCGCGGGACGGTGTCTGCGGGGAACATGTCCTCGCTGAATTGCCCGGAGGAAGTTTACCTCGTGGAGAAGCTCCTCGAGCTTCACCCCTGGGCAGCGATGGGACGCCTCGCGAGATCGGGAGGGGAGGCAAACGCGGTGGCGATCCGGATCGCGCGGGCGGCAGCGGGTAAAACTACTGTGGCGATTTGCGGGTATCACGGCTGGCATGACTGGTACCTCGCGGCGAACCTCGGCGACGATGAAAATCTCGCCGGGCACTTGCTTCCCGGCCTGGAAGCGCGGGGCGTCCCCGACAACCTGAGAGGAAGCGTCGTCCCATTCCACTACAATGACTTTTCCGAGCTGGAAAAGGTGGTGCGCGACCGCGAAATCGGCGTGATAAAAATGGAAGTCTCCCGCAGCGCCGGGCCCGAACCCGGATTTTTGGAAAATGTGCGAAAGTTGGCGACCGACAACGGGATCGTGCTCATCTTTGATGAATGCACGTCGGGATTCCGGCAGTCATTCGGCGGCCTCCACAAGATTTTCGGGGTCGAGCCGGACATGGCGATCTTCGGCAAGACCCTCGGGAATGGCTACGCAATCACGGCGTCGATCGGCCGCCGCGAAGTGATGGAGGCCGCTCAGAGCACGTTCATCAGCAGCACATTCTGGAGCGAACGAATCGGACCCACCGCCGGTCTGAAAACGCTCGAAGTAATGGAGCGCGAGCGATCGTGGGAGCGCATCACGGAGACGGGCGGCAATATTGGCTCCCGTTGGCAGAAGCTGGCGGCGAAACATGGCGTTCCTCTTCAATTGAATGGGCTGCCTGCCTTGATCGGGTTCTCGATTCCGAGCGCGAACGCTCTGAAATACAAGACCTTGATCACCCAGGAGATGCTGAAGAAAGGGTTTCTCGCCACCACCGCGGTGTATTCGTGCATCGCTCACACTCCGCAGGTCGTGGATTCCTATTTCGAGGCACTCGATCCTGTTTTCGCGCTCATTTCAGAGTGCGAAAACGGGAGAGCGGTGGACGAGTTGCTCGAAGGCCCGGTGTGCCACGCGGGATTCACGCGTCTTAACTGACCAGCCCGCCCGCGTGCCGAGCGTCGCATTTCGGACCGATGCCTCGACCACAATTGGCCACGGCCACGTGATGAGATGTCTGAATCTGGCGGAGGTGCTCAGGCGCCGCGGCGCGACATCCATCTTCGTATGTCGGGAGCAGCCCGGCGACAAGCGCGGCCTGCTCGAGGAACGCGGATTTCAGGTCCGCCACATTGCGACGGATCGGAGCGGGAGCCCCGGCTTCAGCGAAGCGCGCGACGCCGCAGAGACGCGTGCCCTGATAGAGATGGCAGGCTCGACACCCGATTGGGTGGTCGTGGATCATTATGGTCTCGGTGAATCGTGGGAGCGCGCGGTCCGTGGCGGGAACTCTCGAATCCTTGCCATTGACGATCTCGCAAACCGCCCCCACGACTGCGACGTGCTGCTGGATCAGAACCTCGTGGCGGGCATGTCCTCCCGCTATGAAGGGAGGGTTCCTCCCGCCTGCGCCACGCTGCTCGGTCCAGAGTACGCGCTTCTCGATCCCGTCTACTCGAATTACCGGCAGCGTGTGCGGGTGAGGAAGGGAAAGCCGAAGCGCGTGTTGATTGCCTTTGGCGTCGCCGACCATTCGAATGTCACCGGTCGCGCTCTCTCGGCAGTGCTGGACGGACGACTGCCGGGGACCGCAGTTGACGTCGTCGTGAACAGGGGAAACAAGTACGCCGATGAAGTGCGCGCGCTGGGAGCGGGAAAGGAAGGAGTGTGCATCCACTCCGATCTCCCGAATCTGGCCGAGTTGATTCTTGCAGCGGACGTAGCGATCGGCGCCGGCGGAGTGTCGAGTTGGGAGAGATTATCGCTGGGCTTACCGTCACTTATCGTCACCATCGCAGACAATCAGCGGGACACCGCGGAATCTCTCGATCGGCTTCGTCTTGCGCGCTGGGCAGGGCATTTCGACGAGATCGTTCCGCAGGCATTTTCAGACTCGGTGAAAGAGTTGCTCCAGAACGAGCTGGATCCGGCGTGGTCCCTCCGCTGTTCGGAGACGGTTGATGCGAAGGGTGCTACGCGAGTCTCTGACGTGTTGCTTGCGAACGGCACCGCAAAGTTGAGAGCACGCCCGGCGCGCGCGGCGGATGAGACGCATCTGCTTCTCTGGGTAAACGATCCAGACACGCGCCGGAGCTCATTTTCTCCTGAGCCAATCAGCGCGGAGTCGCACCATGTCTGGTTCCTCGATCGTCTTGGCAAAATGCAGGAGTGCCCGCTTTACGTGATAGAAACGTCCAATGAAACTCCCATCGGCCAAGCCCGGCTCGATCGCGTCGAAGGCGGCTATCGCATTAGCTATTCGCTGGCTCGCGCCTTTCGGGGGCGAGGGCTCGGACGCCCTTTGATTACCGTCGCGCTCTCGGAATTTCGCCAGGACCACCCGGACGGCGAGCTCACTGCGGAGGTGAAGGCAGACAATCTTCCGTCGCGGCGCATCTTCGAAGCACTCGGATTCAGCGTGGCAGAGAGTGGCGGCCGGCTCACGTACCGTCGCTCGGCAAAGACGAGCAACAGCCAATTACCAGACAAATGAAAATCGCGGACAGGCGCATTGGACTCGGCTCGCCGCCTTTCGTCATCGCGGAGATGTCGGGGAATCACAACCAGTCGCTCGACCGGGCGCTCGCCATCGTAGACGCGGCGGCGAAGGCCGGCGCTCACGCGCTCAAGCTCCAGACGTACACAGCGGACACGATGACTCTCGCCATTAACGAAGGAGAGTTCTTCATCAGCGACGAGGCCAGTCTATGGAAGGGAAAGAATCTTCACGACTTGTACGCGATGGCGTACACGCCGTGGGAGTGGCACGAGCCGATAATGCGGCGAGCGAAAGAGAATGGGATGCTTTGCTTCAGCAGCCCGTTCGATGAGACGGCAGTCGATTTTCTGGAGTCGCTGGATGTTCCGGCTTACAAGATCGCCTCGTTTGAAAATGTCCACCTTCCCCTTATAAAAAAAGCGGCATCCACCGGAAAACCGGTGATCATCTCTACGGGTATGGCAACAGTTTCCGAAATTGACGATGCGGTGCGAACGGCGCGCGGGGCTGGGTGCCGG
>JACDDZ010000014.1 GCA_013816695.1 Gemmatimonadaceae bacterium | reverse complement strand
TGCGCGTTCTTTGTGGTGATCACGTTCTCCAGTGCAGCCGGCAGCAGAACATCGACTTCGAGTGTCAGCAGGTCGGCCGCCGCAATGGAGTCGCCACCCTTGAACCCTTCCAGCGACTTGTTCTTCTGCGCGTGTGCAATCGCTTCGTCGATGTTGATTCCCTTCGCATTGTAGATCGAGCTGGCCCGGTCGCCGATCGCGACGATCTTGCATCCCTCGCGCTGAAGGAGCTGCGCGGCAACCGAACCGACATTGCCAAAGCCCTGAACAGCTACTGTCGTGCCGACAAGCGGCAGACCAAGATGCTCGAGCGCCGCCTTCGTCACGAACATGCATCCTCGTCCCGTGGCTTCGCGACGACCTAGCGAACCGCCCATCTCAACGGGCTTCCCTGTGACAACAGCAGTGACAGTGTGGCCAACGCGCATGGAATACGTGTCCATGATCCAGGCCATGACGCGCTCATTCGTGTTGACGTCGGGAGCGGGCACATCGGAGTCGGGACCGAGCGTTGCCATGATTCCCGATGTGTACCTCCGGGTAAGCCGCTCGAGCTCGGTGGCGCTCATTGTAGTCGGGTCGCAGACGACACCGCCCTTTGCACCGCCGAAGGGAATGTTCACTACTGCGCACTTCCATGTCATCCAGGCCGCGAGCGCCTTCACTTCCTCGAGTGTCACCTGCATGTCAAAGCGGATTCCCCCCTTGGCCGGTCCACGCGACGTGTTGTAGAGGACGCGATAGCCGGTGTAGACCTCAACCTCGCCATTATCCCTGGTCACGGGGAGCGAAACGATGATCTGCTTTTCGGGGTGGCGGAGGATCTTGTAGATGCCGGGCTCGAGGTCGAGCAGCTCTGCCGCGCGATCGAAGCGGGACATCATTGCTTCGAATGGATTTTCTTCGTCTAGAAATGTGTCCTTGTCAGGACGTACGATCTTATGAGTAGGGAGACGATAAAGGTCGGTCACGTTTTGGAATCCAGCGGTTTTTGGAGACCGCCAGTTTGAGGTTGGTTCCGTTTTGTTGCGGTAACCTGACTAATAAGCTCATCGAGCGCGCCAGCTCCGCTTTCCAGCACCAAAGCCTGAGAAACATACCACAACGGCTTGGCATCGGCAGGCCATTCAGGCCACAGTTTCACAGCATCCTTGAGGGTGCAAATGACGAACTGAACAGTGGACGATTCACGGGCCAAACCGGCCACGTCTTCCACAGAATAGGCATGGTGGTCGGGGAATGCTCGGAAGCGAACAGTAGCGCGCAACTCTTCCAGCTGGGATTGAAATGCGCTGTTGTCCCCAACTGCCGAAATCGCCAGAACTTCCTGTCCTTCCAGCGCTGTCATGGGAAGCATATTGCCCTCCCTGTCCCTGAGTTTGTCCGGCGCGAGCAGCGCAATGGCGATGGGCTGGTGGCGAAAGCGTTTTCGAATTACGCTCTCGATTGCGATCGCCTTGTCTCTCGATGCTGCTTTTCGTGTGATGACGACGAGCGAGGCGCGCTCGAGCGAACTGAGCGGCTCACGTAAATCCCCGGATGGGAGCAGCGCCATGCGTTCGCTCCACCGGTCGGCACTGAGGAGCACAATGTCCCACCCGCGATTGATGCGTCGATGTTGAAAGGCGTCATCAAGTATTGCGACCTCTGCGCCCTCCCGGCTTGCATGCATCACCCCGCGAAGTCTGTCGGCATCGGCGACGACTGGCACGCCTGGGTTCAGGTGTGCATGAACGAGCTGTTCGTCGCCGCCGTATCCGCGCAGGATAATTCCCGGACGCAGACCCGCCTCAAGCAACCTCGACGCAAGCCATGCGGTAACCGGTGTCTTGCCTGTACCTCCAACTGAAATGTTCCCGACACTGATGACTGGAATGTTGCCATCCGCCGAAAACAGGCGGCCGGTATCGAAAAGGTAATTTCTCAGGCCTACTACACTTCCAAAAAGTGCGGACAGCGGATGCAGGATGGTGCGCATAGTCCTGGCAAGCGCCGAGCGTCCGTAGATGATGTCAGCGGCCTTCACGCCGGCTCCGCTGCGCTCTTCTCTGCGCCATTGATTCCGTCCCGTACCTGGTCTGCGCGCATGAGGGCCCCGCCACTCGTCTCATCGGGAACGCTGATTGGCTCCGAGTAGGAAACTATCACTTTCGAAAATGGCTTCGGTATGAGGAACGAATCCCAGCTTTTGGCTCGCCACGCACGGGTGGCCGTTGCAGCGATCGGGAGGATCACGGCGCCGGAACGTTGCGCAGCGACCAGTACTCCCTGGGCCACAGTCCGTGCAGGACCCTTGGGACCATCCGGTGTAATCGCGGCTTCATTCCCTGCCATTAGCACGCGGGAAAGCTGGATGAGCGCGCGACCTCCGCCCCTTGTTGAAGATCCACGCACAAGTTCGTAGCCGAGCCCGCTGGCAACGCGGGCGATTCGCTCGCCATCGCGATGCTCACTTATGACAAGCGCGATTCGCTGGTTGCGATGGTGCCAGAGAAGCGGGAGCAGCTGGCCGTGCCAGAGTGCGAATATGAATGGCTTCCCTGCTGCCCGGAGTGAGTGGATGTGTTCCTCATGCCGGACTTCAATTCTCCATGTCATTGCAAGCGCGCGAATGATCATCCCGGCAGCTGCGACAATCAGGGAATCCATCACCTTATGACCATCTCACTCGCCATTCCTGCAACCCGCTCCGCGGCACCCGGTTCACCGAGTTTGCCGCGGACCTCGTCAAGGTCGGCAGCCATCCTCGAGCGTTCAGCCGAACCTTCAGTGAGAAGCGGTGTTAGTGCAGCAGCAACGGCGCGGGGAGTGAGGTCGTCCTGCACAAACTCTCTGGCCACTTCGCGGCCGGCCACAACATTCACCAGGGCAATATGCGGAATCTTCACGAACTGCCGCGCCAGCATGTACGAGATGGCTCCAGTTCTGTAAGCAACGACAAGTGGACACCCGCAGATGGCTGCTTCAAGCGTGGTCGTACCGCTCTTGCAAAGCGCCGCATCGGCAGCTCGCAGCACAGTGAAAGGGTCGGACGCTACGAGCTGATAGGGACAGTCCTCCTTCGGGATCCTGACTGTTGAAGCGGCGCTTACGAGAACCCTCAAACCGCTGAACTGGCTTTCCAGTCGCGATGCGGTTTCCACGAAATCTTCCAGGTGCCGTTCGATTTCCTGGGCGCGGCTACCCGGAAAGAGAGCGAGCACCTTCTCGTCACTTCGGATTCCGAGCTTCCTACGCGCAGCCTCACGGCTTGGCAGGTTGACTGCCCTGTCGAGCAGCGGATGGCCGACAAATTCCGCCGGGATTCCGTGACCGCGCAGGAGATTCTCCTCGAATGGAAGAATTACTGCCGCCCGTTTCACAAGCCGCTTGAGCTTGGGCAGCCGGCCCGCTCCCCACGCCCACACCTGCGGGGTTACATAATAAAGAACCGGGACGCCCGCCTTTGCGGCCTCCTCGGCGAGCTTCATGTTAAAGCCGGGATAATCGACCAGAACAAGCAGTGCAACCCGGCCGGACTGAAGGCGCGCAGCCAGTCTGCGCAGCAAAAAGAAGTGGTCGGGAATCGTGCGGAGCACCTCGACAAATCCCATCACGGCCATTTCGTCATATCGCTCGATTATCTCTGCTCCCGCCGCCTGGAGACGGTCCCCGCCGATTGCAGTGAGCTTGAGGTCCGGCCGGATTCTCGCAAGCGCCTGTGCAACACCCGCTGCATGCAGGTCACCCGACGCTTCTCCTGCTACAAACAGTACCTCACGCACGGCTGAATGGCGCCGACCCGGACGCGATCGATGGAAACGTGCGCTCGATCTCCTTGACGATCTGGAGCGCGATGTCGAGAGCGCGCCGGCCGTCCTGTCCTGTCACAGTCACCGGGGCCCTTCCGGCCAGGGCCTCGACGAAACTCTCAAACTCAAGTCGGAGCGGCTCACCTTCAGGTGCCGTGAGCGAAACGTGATCCACGATCTGGAGCATGTTGAGCGGCGCGGCGGTCAGCTCCTCGAGATTGAGGTCCGATTTGAGTCGGAAATAGTCTCCCCGCCCCGCCGCAAGATCGAGCGATATGTACCCGCTCTTCTGGAATATCCGGATCTTCCGCACACGATCGCGGGAAATTCTGCTGCTAGTGATGTTCGCCACAGCGCCCGATTCGAATGTGATGCGCGCGTTGGCAATATCCAGCGTGGGCGTCAGCACTGGAACGCCCACTGCAGAAATTGACGCAGCGGCAGACGACACCAGTGTGAGTATCAGGTCGATGTCGTGAATCATGAGGTCGAGCACTACGGCGACGTCGGCTCCCCGCGGGTTGAATCCGGCGAGTCTCTCACTTTCAATGAAACGCGGGTCGGCGATATATGGCAGCGCTGCGCGAACTGCCTGGTTGAACCTCTCGACGTGGCCGATCTGGATGATGCATCCATTTCGCTCGGCGAGGTGCAGCAACTCGTCCGCTTGCTCCAGAGTGACAGTTATCGGCTTTTCAATGAATACATGCTTGCCTCGCACGAGCGCTGCCCTGGCAATCTCGTGATGCAGCGGCGTTGGCACAACGATAGTGAGCGCGTCGGACGCCTCAATCAATTCATCGAGCAAAAGACTCGGGGTGCCGAGCTCGTCGCTAACCTTGGCCGCACGCTCGGAGTTGGTTTCGGAGAAACCTGTGAAACTGACAGCCGGCGTCTCGCGCAGAATGCGGATGTGATGGTATCCGAGACTTCCCGCGCCAACGACCCCGATTCGCGGGGCTGCGGTCAAACAACCACTCCGCGACCGCTTGCTTCGACAAAGCTTATGAGCTCCCTGACTTCGTCGAACTGCTGGAGCTCGCCGTTCGCGCGCTCGAGTGCCTGCGAAACGTTCAGGTCGGACCTGAAGAAAAGGCGGTATGCACGCTTCAGTTCGAGCGTAACTTCGTCCGGGAATCCGCTGCGCTGGAGACCGACTGTATTCAACCCATACAGCTTCACTGGATTGCCGACTGCCTTGAGGAAAGGCGGAATGTCCTTGGCAACGCGCGAACAGCCGCCGATGAAACTGTGGCGCCCGATCCGCACAAACTGATGCACTGCAGTTACACCAGCTATGTTCGCCTTGTCTTCGACTGTCACGTGACCGGCAAGCTGCACGACGTTCGCGAGGATGACCCCGTCGCCGACATGACAATCATGTGCAAGATGGACGTAAGACATGATGAAGCAATTCTTGCCCACGCTCGTCTTCATCGAGTGCGCCGTCCCGCGATTGATTGTCGTGAACTCGCGGATAGTAGTGCCCTCCCCGATTTCGACGCGCGTTTCCTCGCCATCGTACTTCAGGTCCTGCGGAGCCCCGCCCAGGATCGTGCCCGATCCCACCTTGACGTTGCTACCGAGGATCACGTTGCGATCGAGCAGCGCGCGCGCAGAGATCACGCAGCCATCGCCAACCTCGCAGTTTGGACCGATATAAGCGAATGCGCCAATCTCGACGTTCTTGCCGATATGCGCGTCACGCGCAATTTCGGCAGTCGGATGGATCTGCTGACCCTTCATCTGTCGCGCACCATTGCGGCCATGTCCGCTTCAGCCACTACCTCCCCATCCACCTTTCCAACACCGCGCATCTTGCAGACCGGACCGCGCACCTGCACGAGTTCCAGCTCAAAGCGAATCTGGTCACCAGGCTTGACCGGCTTCCTGAACTTCACGTTGTCAAGCGACATGAAGTAGACAACCTTGCTGTCGGGATCGGTCAGCGAACCCATGAGGAGCATGCCGCCGACCTGTGCCATTGCCTCGATGATGAGGACGCCCGGCATTATTGGATGACCCGGGAAATGCCCCTGAAAGAATGGCTCGTTGATCGTCACATTCTTGAGACCCACGATCCGCTTGTTCTCCTCGTCGACCTCAATGATGCGGTCCACAAGCAGAAAGGGATAACGGTGCGCCAACACTTTCATTATGTCGTCGACGGAATACGTCTTCACCTTTTTCTCCTTAACGGCGGCTTTTACCATCTCGCGAACTAAGGTAACAGTGCCGCGGTGACTTGGCTTCACCGCGACGATCCTGGCCTTTACGCGAGCCCCTGCAAGCACCAGGTCACCCACACAATCCATTGCCTTGTGCCTTACAAACTCATCGTCCCAGCGGAGCGGACCGCTTACAAGGTCAGAATCATCCAGCACGACAGCATTGTCAAGCGATGCACCCTGAATGAGACCCTGGCCCCGAAGAGCTTCGACTTCGCCCACAAACCCGAACGTGCGCGCGCCTGCCAGCTCGGAGCGGAATGAGTCCTCGGTAACTATGTACCGTCCTTGCTGTTTCCCGATTTTCGGGTGGTCGAAATGGATTGTGACGTCCAGCTCGAGGTCGTCCGAAGGGTGGGCTTCGTAGACTGACGAGCCGTCGATGATTCGAACCGATTCGGTGAGCCGCAGGTAGTCCGGCTCCCCACCCTGTTCCTTTATCCCGCCACGCGTAAGCGCTTCAAGGAACGGTGCGGCACTGCCATCCATGATCGGCGGCTCCGGTCCGTCCATCTCGATGCGAAGGTCGTCGATTGAAAGTGCACCGACGGCCGCGAGCACATGCTCGACCGTATGAATTGCGGCGTCTCCCTTTCCAAGCTGCGTCCTGCGTTCACTGGCTGTCACTTCCGAAGCCCGTGCCGGTATTGCCGGCGACTTCGGGCGATCGCTCCGCGCGAAGACAATTCCACTCCCCGGCTTTGCAGGGATGAAGGTGAGCATGCAGGGTTGGCCCAGGTGCAAACCAATTCCTGCGAGCGAAGTGGAGCTCGCGATCGTTCGCCGGCTCAAGCTTTTTCTTTCTCGTCGAGGAGCTTTTCAATTCGCTTGAGCATTCCCGCGAGCTTGAACAGTGCACCGGTAGTGCGCAGCGATTCCTTGTGCGGTCTCGCAGGATACCCGGACCAGGACTCACCGGCCGGTACGTCGCCGAATACGCCGGCCTGGCCGGCAATGCGCGCGCCCTTCCCGATGGTTATGTGTCCGCCCAGTCCCGCCTGTCCTGCTATGATGCATCCGTCCTCGATACGAACCGATCCTGCAATGCCCGCCTGCGCCATGATCAGGCACATGCGACCTATCCGGCAGTTATGACCGATATGCACAAGGTTGTCGATCTTTGTGCCTGCGCCGATCACAGTGTCATCCACACTGCCCCTGTCGATCGTTGTGTTGGCCCCGATCTCGACGTCATTGCCTATGATGCAGCGTCCCACATGGGGGATCTTCTCATGGGCGCCGTTTCGCTGCACATAACCAAATCCATCACTCCCGATCCGCGAGCCCGCGTGCAGAATGACGCGCTCCCCGACTTCAGCACCGGAGTAAAGCGCAACGTGCGGGAAAATCCGGCTGGCTGCGCCAATTGTCACACCATCACCAATGACAGCGTGGCTTCCGACCCAGACGTCGTCGCCGAGCGCTGCTCCCTCGCCCACGATTGCATACTCGTCCACAACGACGTTCTTTCCGAGGCGGGCACCGCGGCCGATCATCGCAGTCGCGTGGATTGAAGCGGCGCGCGCGCTTTCCGGATACAGGAATGGAAGCAGCGCAAGGACGGCCTCATTGGGCTTCTCGACAATTATTCTGACGGGAACATTCGTCACAGAATCTGCGAGCTCGGCCGTCACAAGCACTACGCCGGCTCTTGTCGCCGAGGCAATCGCTGAATATCGCGAGTTGCCAAGAAAGGAAACCTGATTTTTTTCAGCGCGGTCCAGCGGAGCGACGGCGCACACAGTGACGCTCGCGTCGCCCCTTAGCTCTCCTCTTACAAGCTCCGAAATGGCCAAAGCGGTGAGAGTGCGAACACCCTCACCGCCTGCGGTGACATTCCCGAGTGTGGAGCTCACTACTTGCGAGTAACTCCTGCCGGCTGCTGCTGCAGGGTACTGCCTGTGGCCTTCGGTGCACCCGCGGTCTTGAGACGCGCAAGAACCTTGGCTGTGATATCGAGCGACTTGTCAGCCGATACGACAACGCTTCCGGATCCGGCTGCAACGTCGAAGATCATCGCGTACCTCTCTTCTGTGCGAAGAACTTCAAGAACTTTCTGGAGCTGTTCCATGATCGGACGAACCAGTTCAGCCTGGCGGTTCTGCATCTGCTGATTCAGGGCATTCGCACGCTGCTGATAGTTGGACTCACGCTCCGCGATCGCCTTCTGGCGGGTGACGCGCGTAATGCTGTCGAGCCGCGGCGCTTCACGCTGAAACACCGAGTCCAGCTGCTGGAGCGAATCGCTCATTCTCTGGAGCTGAAGGCGATACGCGCCAACTTCTCTCTCGAACTGAGCCTCCGCTTCGGCGCGACCTGGCGCTTCAGCGAGAATCTGCGAAGAGTTGATGTAGCCGAGCTTGGGCGTTGCCGTTGCCTGAGCTGATGATGCTCCAGCAACAATCATTGTGGCCATGAAGGCTACTGCCGCCGACTTGATGAAAAAACGCATTATTACCCCGAGGTTGGTTTAGAAAAATTGTCCGAGCTTGAAGTGCATTTTCCAGCCTGGAGTCGGACGTCCAAGAGCATCGACACGATCAAATCCATACCCCAGATCAATGCCAAGCGGTCCAAGTGGACTGATAATCGATGCGCCGAATCCAGCGCCGCGGAACAGCCGCGTCGGATCGAACTCGCGCGGATTGTTCCAGACGTTACCGGCATCGAAGAACGAGTTGATATACAGCGACTGACTTACACGTAACCCAAGCTCCGCCGTTCCCGCGAAGAATGCGTTGCCGAACGACTCCGCCTTCGCCTGCTGGCCGTTGCCGGCAGTTGGATCAAAACCGTTCGGCGTAATTGAGAACTCTTCATATCCGCGAAGCGGCTCGCCGTACTGCGTTCCGCCGAGCGAGAATGACTGCGTGTATCGGAACGGTCCCGGATCCCCGAACACTGTTCCAGCGCGCGCGGTCAGTCCGAGCACGACGGTCATGCCCGTTCCCACCACACCGGCGCCGAACGAAGCGATCGGGGCGTAGGACCGAAGTTCGGTTGTGTACTTCTGGAACGCCGCACTGCCGCCCAGCGGTCCACCGTTGAATTGCGCAACCAGCGTCTGGGTTCCGCCATCCACTGGGAATGGAAGTCCGATACGCGTGTCGTGCGACCCGGTAAGCCCGAGCGTCGAGCGGAAGCAGTTGTTGCAGGAGTTTGCAACCGTGCCTAGCAGACCCGTGTTGCCGTAGCGAACTGCTTCTCCGCCGTACGAAATGAGCAGTCTGCTATATAGCGAATTCGGAACTGGAAGACCAAGCTGGAATTGCCCACCTGTACGTGTTGAGCGTCCCAGATCGGCAATCTGGTACTGCGAACGGGTGTGGTAAGCAGACACCTGTCCGGAAATTCTGGTCTGCCGGATATTCGGATCGCTGTACGTAAGGTTGAAGTCGTTGATGTATTGCCCGAACTGCCACTGCAGCTGTGCGCGCTTGCACTTGCCAAGCAGGTTTGGCTGGTCGAGGCCAACGAATCCGCCGATACCGGTGCCCTGACCCATGGAGGCGCCAAAGCTGATGTTGCCTGTCCGCTTCTCCTTGACCTTGAAAATGACGTCGACGTCGCCCTGCTCACCAACTGGCCGTGTTTCCGGTGGCAGCATTGGCGAGTCGAAGAAGTTCATGTTCGAGATGTTCTGGTAGCTGCGAATCAGGAAAGCGCGGTTGAATACCTGTCCTGGCGCGAGAACTATCTGCTCGCGAATGCAGGACTCGGTTGTGTAATCGTTGCCGGCGATCTCGATGCGATTGATGATTGCCGGCGTGCGCTCATCGATTTCCCAGCGCAGGTTTACGACGGGACGTCCCTGCGCATCCACTGCGCGGTCTACGATCGGCCGGATCTGCGCGTAGATGTAACCTTCGTCATTGTACGCTTCACGGAGCTTTTCTTCGCCCTCCGTCCAGCGACTCTGGTCGAATGTGTTGGGCGGATTCTTGTAGGCGCGGCGGATAAGACCGGTGGCGCGCTGCGTGAGCGTCGTAGTGCTGCTCGAGCCAAAGGGATAGAAATTGTTGACTTCCCCGGTCGAGAAACGGCGATTGCCGAGTACTTCAAAACTGCCGATCGAGTAGCGCGGCCCTTCGCTAACGGTGATGTCGACGACTGCCTTGCCGTGTTCGCGGTCCACTATCAGCGAATCGCTGAGGATTCGAAAATCCAGAAAGCCGCGACTCCCATAAAGCTGCGGAATGTGCTCCGCCAGGTCGGACGCATACTTCTCATCATCGAACTCGCCTGTGCGAAAGAACAGGAATCCTTCGGGCTTGATTGTCATGACGCCAACTATGTCGCTGGCTGGAATCACCTTGTTCCCATTGATTCGAACGCCCGAGATTGCGAGCCGGCGGCCTTCATCGACGCGGTAGGTGATGTTGAGCTGCCCGTTGGAAATCACGCTGTCCACATTGATGCGGGCGAGGTAGTAGCCCTTCGATTCATACAGCGAATCGGCACGCGCAATTCCGGCGGCGATCTTTGCAGGATCAGCGGGGATCCCGACAGCGAGCTCGAGGCGATCCTTGATGTCCTTGGCCGAAACGCGGTCAACGCCGATGACCTTGAAGGACTGGAGAACGGGGCGCTCCTTGACTTCGACAACAAGAACATTCTTTCCACCGGTCTGTGAGCATACGATTTTGACATCGTCATACTGTCCGGTGGCGAAGACGGCCTTGATCGAGCGTTGAACGTCGCGAAATGACAGCTGCACACCGGGCGTGAGTGCGGCATATCCACGAATAACAGCTTCGGGAACGCGCACATTGCCCCGAACACCGATTGAGTCGGGTTTGGAGCACGCGCCTTCGGGAGCGTCCTGGGCTAAAACGGGAGACCCTGCCGCGATTACAGCGAGCAGGGCGATTGCTGAGCGATGCATAGGTGAAATATACACGAATACCTATCTCTAAGGTCCTCTTACAGCGGCTAAATATTCGACACGCTTGGACCCATTCTGGTTGCTTATGGAACTGCAACTGAGAACTGCCTCGGCGCTTGACTGACGGCAACTACTGGCCTACCGCTGCGTGCTCAGGCGAGGAGAATGAGCGCCCGCAGCCCGCAGCCAAAACAGCCGTCTGCCAAAGGCCGAGGCAGTTCTCAGTTGACCCACGCTCCAACGGAGCGCGGCGCAAAGCGTCGCAAAGCGTCGCAAAGCGTCGCAAAGCGTCGCAAAAAAAAGAGACCGCCGAAGTATCTCAGCGGTCTCCCACCCACATCAGCGAAACCGAACCTTAAACTTTCGGCGTCCCGGAAAGAACCTTGAACTCCAGCCTCTCCCCTTCCGTAGCCACATCAACCTCGATCTCGTCTCCCTTCGAAAACTCTGCGAGCAGAATTTTCTCTGAAAGCGGATCCTCGATGTATCTCTGGATCGCGCGCTTCAGCGGACGTGCACCGAACTTCTCGTCGTACCCGTGCTTGGTGAGAAACGTGGACGCCCGGTCGGTCAGCTTGAGAGTGAGCTCTTCGTCACCAAGTCGCTTCTGAACGTCTTTCAGAAGGATTCCGACGATCTGCGCGATATGCTCTTCCGCGAGCGGATGGAACACAATCACGTCGTCGAGCCGGTTGAGGAATTCAGGATTGAAGACATGCTGCATCTCCTCCTTCACCTTTTCCGACATCCTTTCGAAACTGTTCTTCTGGTCAGCTGAGCCGAAACCCATGGTGCGATTGCGCGTGATGTCCTTGGCGCCGACGTTGGACGTCATGATGACAACAGTGTTCTTGAAGTCGATCACGCGGCCGTAATTATCGGTGAGGTGCCCTTCATCCAGGACCTGCAGCAGGATGTTGAACACATCAGGATGCGCCTTTTCGATTTCGTCGAGAAGGACCACGCTGTATGGCTTGCGCCGGACCGCCTTGGTTAGCGTTCCGGAATCCTCGTAGCCCACATATCCCGGAGGCGCGCCGATAAGGCGTGAGACCGAGAACTTTTCCATGTATTCGCTCATGTCGACGCGAATCAACGCGCTGGCGTCAGCGAAAAGGAACTTCGCAAGCGAGCGCGCGAGCTCGGTCTTTCCGACGCCCGTGGGCCCCGAGAAGATGAACGAGCCGATTGGACGGTTCGGATCCTTTAGACCTGCGCGGCTGCGGCGAATGGAGCGCGCCAGCGCCTTGATCGCCTCGTCCTGCGCAACCACTGAAGCGTGCAGCTCATCTTCCATGCGGAGCAGACGCGCAGCTTCGGCCTCGCGCAGGCGCATTACCGGAATTCCGGTCCACCGGCTCACGATGAAAGAAACCTCCTCTTCACCGAGCACCGGGCGGTGCGACTGGCGATGCTTCTCCCACTCTTCCTGCTTGCGCCTTATGTCACCCTGCAGCTCGCGCTCGCGATCACGCAATGACGCAGCGCGCTCGAAGTTCTGGTCGCGGACTGCTGCTTCCTTCTCGGTGTTCACGCCTTCAAGCTGCGCCTTGAGCTCGGTGACTTCGGGCGGTAACGCCTGGGTCGCAAGACGAGCGCGTGCTCCAGCTTCATCGATCACGTCGATTGCCTTGTCGGGCAGGAACCTGTCGGTGATGTAGCGTTCCGACATTTTCGCCGCACTTACAAGCGTTGCATCCGGGATCGTGACCTTGTGGTGGTCTTCGTACTTGGAGCGCAGGCCTTTCAGAATCTCCACAGTCTCATCGATCGAAGGTGGCTCCACTATCACAGTCTGGAACCGACGCTCGAGCGCGCCATCCTTCTCGATGTACTTCCGGTATTCGTTCAGCGTCGACGCACCGACGCACTGCAGCTCACCGCGTGCGAGCGCGGGCTTCAGCATGTTGCTCGCATCAATTGCGCCTTCGGCAGCACCCGCGCCGACGAGCGTGTGCAGCTCGTCGATGAACAGGATTATCTGCTTGTTCTGCGCGATCTCGTTCATGACGGCCTTGAGGCGCTCCTCGAATTGGCCGCGATACTTGGTTCCCGCAATCACTGCGGCCATGTCGAGTGACAGGACGCGGTGATCACGAAGCGAGTCGGGGCAATTGCCGCTCGCAATGAGCTGTGCGAGACCTTCCACAATCGCAGTCTTGCCCACTCCCGGCTCACCGATAAGAACCGGGTTGTTCTTCTTCCGGCGGGTAAGAATTTCCATGACGCGCTCGATTTCCTTCGCGCGTCCAATTGTCGGATCCAGTTGTGACTCGGAAGCAAGCTGCGTCAGGTCTCGGCAGAAATGATCGAGTGCGGGAGTCTTGGACTTCTTTTCTCCCTTGCCAGTGCCCGGTGTTACCGAGCCGGGAGCGCCCACAGCTCCAGGTGCGCCAGCGGCCTGCGGCATGTCTGTTCCCAGCAGGCGCAGCGTTTCCGTGCGCGCTGCGTCGAGATTGATGCCCGCGTCCGTCAGTACCTGCGCCGCGATGCCCTTTTCTTCCCTGAGTAGCCCGAGAAGCAGGTGCTCAGTCCCAACGTAGTTGTGTGTGAGGTCGCGCGCCTCGCTCATGGCGAGCTCGAGAACTTTCTTGGCCCGCGACGTATATGGAAGATCGGGACCGGTGGCCGCTGCCGCCTTTCCCTTCTTCACTGTGTCTTCGATTTTCTGCTGGATCTCTTCGAGATCAACGCTGAGGTTTTGCAGTACGGCCGCAGCGACCCCTTCGCCTTCGCGAATAAGTCCGAGCAGAATGTGCTCCGTGCCCACGTATTCGTGGTGGAGCCGTGCCGCCTCTTCGCGAGCCATCGCGAGGACTTTGCGTACACGCTCGGTAAAGTTGTATCCGTTCATCACTGTATCCTCAGAAGCGGGTCAACATCGACGCAGCTGCACAGTGCAACTGTTTACTTCCCCGCCTTACCCGATCGACTTCCCTTCGCTCGCAAGCGTCTGGCGGATGTAGCGCGCTCTCGCCAGATCGATCTCGCTTTCACTCAGCGCACGTCCTTCGGCATTTGCCAGGTGCGCCGCCTGCGAAAATATCAGGAGCTTGTTGAGGGTATATACACTGAGACCAGTGATCAGTTTCAATCCCGCTGCCAGCCTCACACCGCTGAGGAGGTTCATCGCCTCCTCGAAGGAAAGGCTGCGGGCATAGCGAAGCGTGCCAAACGCACGCCACAGCTTGTCCTCAATTATATAACCGGCGTCACGAATTAGCACGCGCCTGGCTTCTTCTTCCCGCTCTATCACGTGACCGACTACCCGGACCAGATATTCGAGGAGCTCCTCCTCGGACCGGCCAAGTGTCGTCTGGTTGGAAATCTGGAAGAAATTCCCGACGACCTCGCTTCCCTCTCCATACAGTCCGCGGTAAGTCAGCCCCACCTGCTGAAGACCGGATAACACCTTCGCGATCTCCTTTGTGAGAACCAGGCCCGGAAGGTGAATAAGAAGCGAAGCCCTGAGTCCGGTTCCCACATTCGTGGGACACGCTGTCAGGAAACCAAACTCACGGTGATACGCGAATGGGACATGTGCGCCCATTTCGGTCTCGAGCGAGGCCAGTGTAGAAAATGCCGCTGGAACCTGAAAGCCCGATCCAAGGACCTGCAGACGCAGGTGATCTTCCTCGTTGATCATGATGCCGGCGTCGCCACTCAGGAAAAGCGCCGCCCCAGCCCGCACCGGCTGCTGACTATCCAATCCCGCGAGCTCCTTGCTCACAAGATGGCGCTCGTGCAGCAACAGCCGATCCTCGGGCTTGAGCTCGTCCACGCGTACCATCACTCCCTCGCGAAAACGCGGAATGCTGTCCACCGCGTCCCGAACCTGGGCCAGGATTCTCAGCCGCTCACCGTCACGCGCCCTCCCGGAGAAAGCATACCCCTCGATGTTGCGCGCAAGCCGGATTCGCGTCGAGATCACGATGTCGGAGTGATCACCAGACGCATCCAGCCAGCCCACCCCCCCGTCAGGCAGCAGCGAAAGATCGAGACTCATTCCAGACCCCGGAGCTGATCCCGCAATGAAGCGGCCAGCTCGAACTGTTCACCCTGAATCGCCCGCGAAAGCTGCGCCCGCAGCTCATTGGCGGTTCCCACAGTCGTGCTGTCATCGCCGACTGGCACTTCGTACTTCCGGCCCACATGCCGGGCATTCCCGTGAACCCGGCGGAGAAGCTCACGCAGGCTCATTTCAAATGCGTCGTAGCAGTGCGCGCAGCCGAGGCGGCCGCTGGACCTGAAGTCGCGAAAACTGGACGAACAGAATGTGCAACGGGCCGCGTCGCCCTGGCCTATGAGCGCCTGCTGCTGTACGGTCTGCAGGAAACTTGTAATCTCGGCCTTAGGCGATTCGACAGTCGTCTCAACACCACGCTCGGCAGCGCATTTCTCGCACAGGTGCAGCTGGCGGATCCCGGTACCCTCCACCTCCGTGAGCTGAATTACGGCCGCTCCATTCTTGCAAACGTCACAGGTTTTCACGTCACGGCGCCCGTAGCGGATGATTCGGTAAGCCGGCCGGACTCGAGCACCAGGACCCGGTTCGCACGGGCAGCAAGCGACCGGTTGTGTGTGACGACAATCATCCCAATCTCGAGATCGTTGACAACTTCGCTCAGCAAATCATGCAGTAGCTCGCCGTTGACATGATCGAGATTTCCTGACGGCTCGTCGGCGAGCACCACCTGCGGATCGGTCGCCAGCGCACGCGCTACTGCTGTGCGCTGCTGTTCGCCACCCGACAACTCTCCCGGCCGGTGATGCATGCGCCCACTCAGTCCCACGCGCGCGAGCAACTCCTCGGCACGGCTTCGCGCGAGCCCTGTATCAGTCCCACCGATTCGCAGCGGCATCATCACGTTTTCCAGTGCAGTGAACTCCCGCAACAGGTGATGAAACTGAAACACGAATCCAACCGATCTGTTCCGCAGCTGGGCCAGCTCTTCGTCTCCCCTGCCGGCAATTGGCTCGCCGCCAATCACTACGTATCCCTTGGACGGACGTTCAAGAGCCCCGAGAACGTGGAGGAGAGTACTCTTGCCCGCTCCACTGGCGCCCACAATCGCAACCATCTCGCGCTTCTGCACCTGCAGTGCGACGCCGCTCAGAACATTGATCGTGCTGCCATCGCCACCGACGAAACTCTTATGGAGATCGTGCGCTTCGAGAACCGCGTTTGCCATGCTAGTCGTGCCTGATCGCTTCAAGGGGATACAAACGCGCTGCCTGAATCGCAGGGTAAAGTGT
>JACDDZ010000268.1 GCA_013816695.1 Gemmatimonadaceae bacterium | reverse complement strand
CGTTCCCGCCGGAGATTCTCACCGCGGAGCGCGAACGAGCGTTGCTTTTCAAGCTGCTGGCCACTCTCAGAACGGATGCGGCGCTTTTTAACGATGTCGACGAGATTGAGTGGGCCGGGCCAACATCTGCGTTTGAGAAATGGGTAGAGAGGACCGGAGATTCACGTCTAGTGACGCGAGCCGCCGGGGCCGCTAAGCCGTCGAACTAACCTTTCCTACTTCCATTCCGTAATCTCCCCTGCCCGGAGTTCTATGTTGTCTGCGCGCCGCAGACGCGCGATTTGCCTGCGATCAACGAGCTTGAAGTGACGAGAATCGTCAACTATTCGTTCCAAATCCCACAACGGCTCTTCTGACGTTATCCAGTCCCCTGAATATCTGCGCAAATCAAAGGGCGCAGAGTAAGACCTTAGTGTCTTTCGGCCATCGGGCAGCGAATACTCATGAAAATAAGAAACTGCCAGCTCCCGCAGGTCTCTGAAGATCGGTTCGCGATACCGGAGCACGGCATGATTGGTCTTGGTAATCCCGCCCCAGAACCGGCCAACCTTAAAGAGCGCCACGATATGATCTACGTCGTCACGCGTCGTCTTCAGGTCCATCAGAAGTGGGCGATGCCCGTTCATCCAGAGAGCGAGTGCCGCTACCAGCGCACCCTCCATGCAGTGCGCGCTGCCGCGTCTCAGAGTAACCAGCGGTGAAGAGCAGGTCTCCTCCTCCCGTTCATGGTTGATCGGAATGGTGTCCAGGAAATCCTGTACGGCCTTGGGAGACTTCAGGCGTGCGAGACGCTTGAACTCCGGTTGCCGCGCAATCGCCTTGGCGGGTAGTCGCGCTGCCACTCCCGATCCTACTGCCTCAAGACTTTCGCGTTGCCGCGCTTTTTACGATCGCGTACATAAAAACCGGGACGCCGACGGCAAGGGCTAGGTGCCCCCAGTCGACAAGGCCTGAGCTCTGGTAATCGTTCACAACGTTGAACAGCGCAACCAATCCTCCAACCACCGCGACTCCCACCGCAAGCCAACCTATGCGAGTTATACGACTATCAGCCATCTTGTCTCCGATTAACGGTTTGTGTCACACACATGGGGCAAGAGGAAGCTTCACCTCGCGCCCAGTCCTCGCTGATTCATAGATGCCCAGTATCAACTCAAGGGACTTTCGCCCTTCGCGCCCGTCGGTGTCGGCTTTCGCTTCACCGCGCAAAACAGCGAGAACGTTTCTGTAATAGCCTTCGTGCCCGAACCCATAGACGTTCGGCGGAGTTGTGTTCATTTGCTCGATCAGCTTGTCATCGGCATCCGGCTCGTCGAACAGCCAGTTCTCCACCTTGTTGACCGCAGTCCCACCGATCTTCACGGTTCCCTTCTCCCCCAGGATCGTGAAGGACCCCTCGAGGTTGCGGGGATATGTAAGCATGGTAACCTCGAGAACTCCCAGCGCCCCCGACTGAAACTTGATCACGGCGGCTCCACTGTCTTCGGTTTCGATCCGGCGCGCAAGGGTTGCGGTCTTGGCAATCACGCTGTCAACCGGACCCATCATCCACTGGATCAGGTCGACGTAGTGTGAAGCCTGGTTCATGAATGCGCCGCCATCGTATTTCCAGGTGCCGCGCCAGGGAGCCTGATCGTAATAGTCCTGGGGCCGGGCCCACCTCACAGTGCAGTTCGCCATGAAAATCCTCCCGAATCGACCTGTGTCGACTGCCTTTTTCAGGAGCTGAATTGGAGGGTTCAGGCGATTTTGCTTTACGACGAACAGGTGAACGCCCGCGTCGTCACAGGCTTTGACCAGCTCGTCCGCGCCGCCAAGCGAAATGGCCATCGGCTTTTCGGTGACGACATGCTTGCCGGCTCTTGCCGCCATCACACCCTGCACCGGATGCAGGCCGGACGGAGTAGCGATCGCAACGATGTCGCAGTCAACTTCCGAGAGCATCCTCTCGGCACTGGCATAGGATGGAACACCCAGCTTGTCGCCGGCCTCGTGGGCCCGCTCGGCGATCTCGTCGCTTACTGCAACAATGTCCAGCCCATCGATCTTCGCGATCGCGTCAAAATGGTTCTTGCTTATCCGGCCGCACCCGATGAATGCGATGCGAAAGTTTTTCGGCGCTTCTTTCGCCGGCATTAGCCGACGCGTGCGAGAGAACCGTGCTTCAGTTCGTAACTTTTTCCGCACTCGCCGCACAGCAGCCCACCGCCGTCCTGAAGGCGGTTGCCGCACTCACACACCCACCCCGCAAATCGCGCAGGAACGCCAAGCATCAATGCGAAATCAGGGACGTCGCTCGTCACAACCGCGCCGGCGCCGATGAAGCAATACTCACCGAGTGTCACGCCGCATACAATCGTCACATTTGCGCCGATTGACGTGCCCTTCTTGACCAGCGTGGGCTGATACTCGCTTTTCCGCGAAATCGCGCTGCGCGGATTAATGACGTTCGTGAAGACCATCGAAGGACCACAGAACACATCGTCCTGGATCTCGACTCCTTCGTACACCGATACATTGTTCTGGATCTTCACGTTGTTGCCGATCCGAACACGGTTCATTACGACGACATTCTGGCCGAGCGAACAGCGCTCTCCAATGATGGCTCCGCCCATCACGTGACAGAAATGCCAGATGCGTGTGCCGTCGCCTATCACGGCTCCGTCGTCTACATATGCGCTCTCATGGGTCATGGCATTCGTCATTGTGACTGGGTCAGCGGAACGCGCGGAGCATGCTTTCTTACGATGGCGCCGAGCTCGGGAGTAAAAAGTCCCTCGCGCTGTATGAACCATTCCATCCATACCGGGCTTTGAAGCCACCCGTGAATGACGGCCTCGTATCCTGGCCAAAGCACGGGGTCCAGCGTTTTCATGCGACGCTGGTAAAGCGTGTTGTCAAAACTTCGGAATGCGCCGAGCAGCGCGGCATTGGTACGGGTAAGCTCAATCGGCGTCAGATCAGCGAGCGAGCATCCCTGTGTCCATTTGAGAACGAGTGCTGCATGGTTCTCATTGTTGAGAATACTATCGAGCAAAGTGATGGTCGTCGAAACCAGATCCTGGTAGGTGCTCGCGCGAATTGAGCGCGTATTCTGCCGAATCTGCATTGCGAGATACATCAGCGAGGCAATGACGCCGATCGAGCCTATGATCGACGTAAGTGTGTTGATCGTGTCCATGCTCATAC
>JACDDZ010000267.1 GCA_013816695.1 Gemmatimonadaceae bacterium | reverse complement strand
TCCAGCCACACTCCGATCCAGCCGCTCGGTCCCACGTAGGGCGGCTTGAAGTACTTGTCGGGAGCCGCGCGGAGCACGAGATCCTGGTTTGTTGCCGTGGCCTTGAGCCAGACGCCCGGCCGGCCGGCACCATGATGAGTATTCTCGGCGGCGTACATCGCAAAAATCTTGTTCCTGACTCGAAAAGTTGGTTCGCCCCATGCTTCAACTTCTGTTGTATCGGGAAATGCGAGACAGGCTTTCCGGAGACGGGTCAGCGGACGCGGCGACACAGCGGAGCCTTTCATTGCCTGACTGGAGTACCGTTGAAGTTCATCGACTCCAAGTACGTTTCAGTGCTTCCGCGTGTTTCATCCGAGTCTGACTGGACCGTGATTCCAATGACTTTCAGTGCGGCCACGGGAATGCCGGGGAATGCGCGGTGAACATCGGCCGGCAGGTTACGAATCAAGGTCTGCCATTTCCCAACCTGATTTTCGGCGCCAACAGTGATCAGCCACGCTTCAGGAAGCGTTGAAAAGACGAGATTCCTTCGCGATAACAACGCTTCGACAAGCGAGTCGGCAGGCGCAAAGTATCCCGCGGCGTCACGGCCGGGCCACCAGTAGCCAAACATGTATCGATTGCCGCCGGGGCGCGTATCCTGGAGCAGCAGCCACATCTTGAATGCTGCGTCGCTTTTTCCTTTCTTGAGTTTTCCGGCATCAACACCAGCAAGATCCTTGGCGACAAGGAAACGCATGCGGATCTGGGGAAAATCCACGGGCCTGAACTGGAACGAGGCCGTTGTCATCTTGATGGCAGTGCCACGGGTAGCAAGATGGCACGCGCGGTTGCCCGGCGATCCCGGCGATGGAGCAATCGAGAAACCATTTGCGAAGTCGTTCTCGCTCCCCCCGTTACTCGAGTCGTAGTAAAACTCGTATTCGGTGCGAAACGCCAGTATGTCCGACTGATCGCACCTGAAAGAGATACCTGCAGGAAGTGTCGCTGGAGTCAGCATCCGTATTGTGCGTCCGCCCGGATCTATAGGCCGCATTGCGCTGAATGTGGCGCCTGCGTTCCACCCACTGGAGCCACCCGGCAGGGGTTGTCGGGGACGCAATGAGGACGGGAAGGATGTGACACGCCCAGCGGACTTGTCACCGTCGGCAAACCTGGCGGAGCGTTCCGATACAGCCTTCACCCAGTCTTTCCGTCGGGTTGTATCCAATCCTCCTAGCTCGGCCACGGTGATTACAACCGCTTCAAGAAATGCATCCTGCTGGAACGAGGAAGCAAGCCTGCCGGAGATGTGATCCGCGGCGACTGTCCCCAGGTTCACCGCTTGCACAGCATCCGGGAATCGTGAAGAAGACAGTGCTACAACTCCATCGTTGGGCTCGCTGAATTCTCCGATCCGCTTGGTGATCTTCATCCATGGATGTGCAGATGCCATGTCGCTAACGAATGAAACAGAAAAATTGCGAGTCGCCCTGGAAACGTCCTTTGTGTGCAGCCCCCAGAATGAAGCGCGTGTGGATGCCCAGAGGGCGTGCGATGCGCCTGCCGTGTCGCATGCAGGCTGTGGCGGGGCGCTAACGCTCCATCGCATCAGCTCCGCGGGAATGTCTGAACGCTCGGCGACGGGTGACCCCTTGTGCGGTGTTGCAATCGTAACGAGTGCTGACACCTGGGCTGCGACATCGGGGGCGAGCAGCAGTGCCTGCGTCGCGTCGATACCACCTTTCGAGTATCCGATTATCAGGTAACCGGGCTTCGGATATCCGCGCTCCATACGGCGTCTCGTGTCTTTGCGGAGCTCTGTCACGATATCAGCCGCGTTGCGCTCGGAGCTGCATCGCCCATCGATGGCGAGGCTCAGGGTTCGGGTGCCCAGCCGGTCGCGAATTGACTTCATTCCACGCGACCAGATTTCAGCGTCGAACAACTCGCCGTAGATCCCCGGCACATACACGACCGTTACTCCTTTGAGTTTCGGGTCGTACAGGAGGGGGAAAGCGAGCGGCTGAACTAAGCGAATCGCCTTGCGTTCTGCGAAGACCTGGTCGAAGAGCTTTGTCGGGAGCGTCGAATCCCCGAGTACCTTGTCGGGGTTGTTGGCAATGTCGTTCCGGGTCCCTGAATTCCAGTGCTTCGCAAAATTGAAATCGCGCGGATCGGGGATGCTGTCCTCTTCGGGACCGTTCAGCACATTGTCGAGAAAGTAGGGCACTGTCCACATCGCCATGGCGAGACGACGCGTACTCTCACCACCGCCGGGCGCACTCGTGCCCGTCTTCCACGAGGAGCGAATATCACCGAGAGGGGAAAGTTCGGGGATTTCACGGGCGCGCTTTTCAGCCTTTCGTACGCGGTCGGGGAGCGCCTTGACGTCTATGGAATCCAGCAACGACAAAAGCGTGTCGACATTGTTCTTTACTCCGCCAACTACGTCGGCGCGCCGGAATGCCTTCCTGGTGGCGTCTAATGAGGACTTCTCACTTCCGCCGGAAGTTCTGGAGCGAATGTCCCTGAATAGCGCGCGCATTACATCGAATGTGAAATAGTCCATGGACGTCGCGATTATGTGCGCACGGCGCAGGAATGAAACCTGGCGCGATTCATCCTGGCGTCCCGTCATGAGCCAGCCCGATGACGTTGGCTGGGGGCGGCGCTCGTCCTGCGCGAGGACGGCCACGCGCGAAAGCATCTGCTCCGGGGTAATTCCCATCAGCCCGAGTATTTCGTCGCCGCGCACCATGGCCGGGAGCGCGTGCGAAGTCGATGCGAGTATGCCAAGCGATGAGCGCGCAGAGAGGGACCCGTGCGTTCTTACCATGCGGACAAACTGGCCAAGGTCGCCCTTATAGCAGTAGCCGTCGCGCAGGTTGATTATGAGGTCCGGAGCGTTCTCAACCTGCTTTATGCCGCTCTCGACGATCCGATGCAGCGCGTCGGGATAACGAGAAGTAAAGGTGATCTGTCGCGAGGTATTATCGGCAATCCATTTTTCCGCTCCCGGTCTCGAGATGTATTCCGCGGGTAGTGCGAGTGGATTGCCAGTGATCGAGTCATATCTGTATGAGCCGCGCTGCCACCTGATTCTCGCTTCCGACCCATTGGTGCCGAGCACGACGACATACCGGTCCGGACCCCGGACTTCAAGCCAGGTGGCGAGCTCCGCAGCTGGATCACGGAGCGCCGTTTCAGC
>JACDDZ010000266.1 GCA_013816695.1 Gemmatimonadaceae bacterium | reverse complement strand
CCCGACGTAAGGCGTCCAACAGCGCTCAGCTCGAACGCAGGCTTGACCGGCCATGTTACAGTCGTGAGAAACGAGTGGCGTCGTTCTAGGTCACTTGTCCCCCACTCCGCGACATTTGGATTTCCTGATGTGGAGACTCCGCCACCAAAACCACCGCTCGAAAGCCCCTGCGCCTGGTCGCGCGACCGCGTAAGGGTGTACGACATGTTGAGGAGAATTCCGCGGCGGGTTGCCCCGTTCAAGCCGAGCGTGAGCTGCTTCGTGTCGGAACTGAGACGCGACATCACTTCGCTCACCGTGCCATACTCTGGATGCAGTCGCGATCCAGTGAGCGAGACTACGCCGGTGCCCGGCACAATTGCCCTCGTCGGTGCGAACACAGGCCGGTTGGCTTCCGATGCGAGCCTGAACTCCGGGATCGTATCCAGATTTATGTCAGTCGCTCCGGTCTGCGCGACACCGCGAGCGTAAGCCGCGTCGACCGACAGAGAATATCGGTCGAGCAGGCGTCGTGTAACCCCGAGGGAGCTTCGCCATGCGCGCGGCGCACCGAACGACGGAGCGATCACTGTGACATTGCGGCGCTGGTTTCCGAAAAAGCTGCTGCTTCCGTTGCATGATGTTGGAATCGACTGCGGACTGGAGAGATACGCGTCCCAATCGGGAACAGGTACCGTATTGCCGACGCAGAATATCTGCGACTGTCCAGAGGCCAGTCCCGTTGCGTCCGACGCCGACCCGAAAAGTTGCGCTGCGGCACGCCCGCGGAACTCACCGAACCCGCCGCGAATCGTTGCGGCAGGTCGGCCATCATCGTCTCGGCGCAGAAAATATGTGAACCCGGCACGGGGGCTGAGATGGACTTCGCCCGGAAACCTGTCTGTTCTCAGTCCGAACAGTGATTCAATTTCCGGATTCAGGGCTGGCTCATTGCCGAACTTTGTTGCCTCAAGGCGGAGGCCGTAGGTGAGCTGCAAATCCGCCGACTTTCGCCAGGAATCGCCGAGATAAACCGCTGCGTTGACTGTTCTGGCTTCGCGGTCGCGCGCAAAAAGGGTCCGCGTGAACGATGAAGGCCTATCCGCCTCGAAATCCGCGAGGGAATTGAAGGTGAAGGTACCGAGGCCATTGGGTACCACGCCTGAAAATGACCGCTCCTCGTTTAGCAGTCCTCCGAGCTTGAATCGGTGTCCGCCAGCTGTGGTGAGACGTGAAACCTCGTCGCTTACTTCCGTGTAGCGCGTGCGCGCATTCTGCGGCAGTCCAGTATTGCCACCGAACTGCAGTGTGGAAACTCCAACACTTCCATCCGTGAGCACCGATGACACGACTACGCGACCGCCCGGTGCCGCGAGGTACGGCGCGCTGCTCCGGTTTGAAACGGATTCGTAAGCGCGAAGCTCATTGATGTACATGCTCCAATTAGAGGTGAGGGTCACCATCCCGCCCCCGCCGGATGTGTGCGCATTCCCACCGCTATGCGGAACCGAGAGCGCGGATATCCTGCTCGCATCCTGAACATTTCCGCGCCAGTCGCCGCGAACCATGATCGTGTTCGATTCGCCAAGGTGGTAATCGAACCGCACCAGTGCCGAAGCGTTGTCACCCACGCGCTCGTCAGGGATGAAAGCCTGGGTGGGCGTCAGTCCGTAGCTGTTGAGAAGCGAGATGAACCTGTTGACCGAATCCGTATTGGTTCCCAGTCGCTGCAGGGAAAGCGGATCTGCAACGAGCAGAGATTGCAGAGGATCGGTACGGCGGTTGAGCTGCAGCGAAGCAAAGGTAAAGAACTTGTTCTTGATGATCGGTCCGCCAGCCCCGGCGCTGAGTTGCGTCTGGGTATACCGCGGCGAAAAACCGTCACCGGTGTCTTCCGAGAATTCCAGGTTCGGATCCCGGCGCGAAAGATTCACTGCGCCCTGGAAATTGTTCGACCCGCCGCGAGTCGTCGTCGCTATCTGTCCACCCGTGAACTGTCCGCGGCTCACATCATAGGTAGCGGTGACGATGCGGGTATTGCGCACGCCTTCCTGCGGTACCGAACCGGAGCCGAAACTGAGACCGTCGAGCGTAATGTTGTTCTGGTTTGCGGGTTGGCCTGCAACTGAGAATGATGCTGATGTAGTGTCGGAGCCGCTCACCGCGATGATTCCCGGGGTCAGAGCTGCGAGATTGTTGAGATCGCTTTGATCGACAGGCAGCCTGTTTACGATCAGGGGGGAAAGGTTTCTTTCCTGGTTCCCCGCTTCCGGTCTCTGGTTCTGTCCCGGTCTCGCCTGCGTGGTGCGAACGGTAACGGCCGAAAGAACAGTTGCGAACCTGCCAAGCCGCACATTACCCACGAAGCGGTCTTCATCAGCCTGGCGGGTGAGATTAATTGCCTGCGGCGTGAACCCAATCGCGGAAACAGTCACTCGATAGTTGCCGCCCCCGTCCGGAAATACAATCGTGTAACGGCCGTCCGCACCCGTTGTTCGCGTGCGCACCGTTCCCGACTCCACGGATGTTGCCTCGATGCGGGCGCCGTTTACGGGAAGGCTGTCAGGACCCAGCACCTGCCCCATGAGGATGTCGGTCGATGAGCCCACCTGGGCGTTTGCCACGCCGGAAACACAGAGCGCTGCAATAGCGGCCGCCAATGAAACGATAGATCGGAACTTCATAGAATCTCGATAGTGGGAAGAACAATGCCGCGCTCCTTCACTTGATACGCACGCGTCTCCATATCTGCTGCACAATTCCGGGCCTGCTCATCGTCATTTGATGATCGGGCTTACGCGCCCGCGGGTAAGACTTGGTGATGCTCGCTTCAGTGCGCTCAGCTGCGCTCGTGGGGATCGACGCCTACGATGTTACCGTCGAGGTTGACGCCACTGCTGGCCTGCCCCAGTGGACAGTGGTCGGCCTTCCCGCAGGCTCTGTCAGGGAATCCCGCGAACGCGTCGGCGCAGCACTCGGCAACTCGGGATTTGCGGTACCGCCACGGAAGCTGACGATCAACCTCGCTCCAGCCGATGTGAAGAAAGAGGGTACTGCCTTTGACCTCCCCATCGCTTTAGCGATCCTGATAGCGACAGGGCAGCTCACACCAGCAAGCGTCGCAAACTTTCTGTTCGTGGGCGAGCTCGGACTGGACGGATCGCTGCGCTCCATCCGCGGCTCGCTCTGCATTGCAAGGCATGCGGCCCGGGTTCCTGG
>JACDDZ010000013.1 GCA_013816695.1 Gemmatimonadaceae bacterium | reverse complement strand
ACTTTGTGCAGGGCACCAGCGCCTTCGCCGGAAACCTTGCGCAAAGCCAGTGGACGCTTCTAATGCTTGAAATATTTCTGCGAGCGCCGCAGCCTGGGCGGGTTAATTAAGCAGCGGGAATCGGGCGCTGAGAATGTTGAAATCGCGCCCACCCCGGCCACTGCCGGCAACTAGCGCAGGTTGTATCGTGCGCCCGCGACTGCGCTCAGGTTCAGGGCGTCACTCCCGAAATTCCTGTTGAAATTACGCGCAAACGTGAGGCCGTAATTGAAGTCCACAGCACCGCGAAATACCAGCCGCTCGACGCCAAGCGCGTGCGTTACGTCGATTGCCGAAGGACTCGAGAAGCCGGTTGAAAAGAAAGTCCCCGCCTCCTGGTTTAATGTGCGTGTATAAATAATCGAGAAACGACCATCCGCAGAAAACCGGTCATACGCGACAATCGAACCTGCTGACGCTCCAGGTCCCAGCGGAGCGCCAAGCATCTGTCCACGCTGGGTGTGCCCCTGTCGCAGCAGCGTGTGCACGTAAATTCCACCCTCGTCGCGATGGCGTGCTGTCGTGGGCAGCTGGTAATTGATTATCTCCGCACGAATCGCTGACAGGCGCCGCTCATCTTGCGCCAGGACCTTTCGCGCACCGAGCATGTAGGAGCGGGTGTGGTCGGGCTCGCTGATCAAGTCCCGGAAATCGTATGAATGGTCATCGCGTCCGTATTCGGCGTAAAACTCCGCGCCGCTGTGGGGAAGGACCCAGCGCGCAAACACGGCCAGCAGCTGGTTGTCGCTGCCCTCAGTGTCACTGAGGCTTCGCGCGTTCCTTTCGTCGAGACTCTTCTTGAGAAAGTTCTGGAATGGCTTCGTGAAGTACGAGCGCGGGATCCCCGACCGTGGCCAGAGTGAGTGATAAAACCTGCTTACCCCAATCTCCACTCCTTCCGCGCCCCGTGGCTGGAACACAGCGATAACGCCAGCACCAAAACGCCGACGGCCAGGTTCGGCAACGCTGAAGAAATCACTCGGTCCCGTTACCGGAGAGTATTCAGACTGCGAAAGCCTGCCGTACATCACGCTCGCCGTAAGCCTGGCGAACCAGAGATCGAGCGGCTGATTTGTGGAAACGAAAAGGTGTTCGAAACCGGCTGCATTGCGACCGAGAATGAAAGGGAATGAGGACGCCGGTCCCCATAACCGGTGAGCATTCGAGAGACCGGCCATTATCCATGGAGTCTCAAACCGCACTTCGGACTCTCCCGGATCAAACCGGGAATACGATCCGCTCCCGAATCTTTGAGGTAAATCGATCGCGCCAGCAAACTGAGGCTGTCCCGACCGAAAAGCCCCCTGGCCTGGTTCTCCATTATTCTGAAGCGGAAAGGCCGCGTTTTGTGCCCAGAAAACCACAGGGGCGAGCTGAAGCACGATGGGACCGTATTTAACGATTCCGCCACCGCTGGCGTGCACCGTCAGTCCCCGTCCTGCCCAGACGGCGCCATCGTTACCGCCAAAGGGAAAACCGCTGTTCACCCGGAAGCCAGTCGTGACTGGGAACAGAGTCCATTGCGCCCCTGAAACCCGAGGAGCCGGCTTGAATCGTACCGCCCAGGGATTCGGCTTCATCGGCAACAGCAGCGCGCTTCGCAATGTGGAATGCTCGCGCACCGTCCACGCAGATGGACCGACAGAGCCACTGGTTTGCAGGTAGCGAAGGTACTCATCGAGCTCGCCACCTGGACTCACGGCAGTCAAACCTGGTTGCGCCCGGGTCTCCTGCGCGCGTAGTGGGGCCGATGCGAAAAGCAAAACCGCCGCTTTCACTACAATAGGCACCTGCCTAGCTTTCGTCATCAATGCGACTCACGTTTCGGGCAAGTAATCAGGTTTCGGTAGACACATCCAATTTACGTCAATGCACGTAACCATGCGCCGTCTGAAACTCGGCATGGTGACGGTGCTGCTCTCCGGGGCCGCATCGACTCTAGACGCACAAATACCAGCAATTCCCCGTGCGCAGCTTCCAATCTTATCCGTTAAGCCGGTGGTCTTCGTAACGGACGACAGCGTTGACCGAATTAGACTGAATTCACTTGCGGATTCATCGACGCATTTCCCCATGCTTCGCAGCGCGTCGACGCTTTCAGCAGGGTTGACCGGAGGATACTGGCGTCCAAAGTTGTCCGTTGTTTCGCCACGAGTCCTTTTCGTAACAAATTCCGCCATTCCGTACACGCGGAACGATGGCCCGCTCTGGGCCGGACGGGGAAGCAGCGTCAGTGCCGCTTCCGGTTTGAGAGTCCAGTTCGGGCCACTCCGGGCGATCATCGTCCCCGAAGTGTTGCGATCCGAGAACCGCGACTGGGTCCTTCGCGACACGGTGCGCTTCTACGCTCCGCCGATACCAAAAGACCGCCAGGGCGGAGGTTTTGTATTCCCATGGTACCTGCCTCCCCTGTCGATCGATCAGCCGCTGAGGATGGGCGCTGACAAGATAAGTCGCATCGACGCGGGGCAGAGCAGCGTTTTCATCTACGCCGGTCCCGTGGCGTTTGGCGCCGCAACAGAAAACGAGTGGTGGGGACCCGGAGTCCGGAATGCAATCGTCCTGAGCAACAATGCCGGCGGGTTTCCTCACATTGCACTAAGAACCAGCGAACCCATTCGCACACGATTTGGTACGTTCGATGCCCGGCTGATAGCAGGCGGCATTTCTGAATCCGGGTTCTTTGACACAACGAGCACGAACAACTTGCAGGCTATAAGCCTTGCAGGTCTTTCATACTCGCCGCCGCGAAATCCAGCACTTTCACTTGGTTTTGCCCGTGCCGTGTATGGAACCGTTAACGAGTGGTCAAGTATTCCGGGGCGACTTCTCCGGTCTTTTTCCAATCCCGGACGTCCCAACAATCGTCCTTTGAGCGATTCGTCGGAGTACCCAGGCGGAGAGGATCAGGTCTACTCACTCTTCGCGCGCTGGGTTTCGCCGCCGGATGGCTTCGAATCTTATGTCGAGTGGTCACGCACGGAGCTACCGGCAAGTCTTCGAGACATATTCCTCGCACCGAACCACACGCAGGGTTACACGCTCGGCCTGCAATGGCGAAAACCGGCTCCGCTCAATGCGCGAACTTTCCGCCTGCAGGCAGAAGTCACCACTCTCGAGCAGAGCGCAACTTTCCGCGATCGTGGTATCGGTTCCTATTACACGAGCCGCAAGGTTATTCAGGGGTACACGCATCATGGACAGGTCATTGGAGCGTCGATTGGTCCCGGAGCGTCTGCTCAGTGGCTCGCCGCCGACTATCTCGCGGATTCATGGTATGCGGGTCCGTTTGTGGGAAGGACGCGATGGAATGAGGACATGCACAGTGTATATGGGTGGCCCTCGTACATCGGTTACTGCAATCATGACGTGAGCGTGTATACCGGAGTGCGATCAGGGTGGCGGTCGAAATATCTGAGCGCCACCGCGGAGATGACATTTGGGAATCGTATTAACGCATGGTTCCAGGAGCAGTCTGGATGTCCTAATGGTCCTTCACGACTGGACATTCGTAATCGCACGCTTTCGGTCACACTGACGAGCGGTTCGTTTTGAGAGACGGCTGGATCGAAAGTCCAGACAATTCGGACTCTCGCCTAACTCCTGTCGATACTGATTTAGCGGTTACTGCTGACGGACCTCCGATGGGCAAGGTCGCACAGCACACAGCGCTTAACGTGCTCGGTCTGGCGGTGCCATTTCTCGTGGCGTTTCTGCTGCTCCCGGTAATCACCCGGTCACTTGGCCCGGCGCGTTTCGGAATGCTTGGCCTTGCGTGGGCAATTCTCGAATACCTGACTCTCTTCGATCTTGGCCTGAATCGGGCCACCGTAAAGTTCGCATCCGAGGCGATTGCGAAAGGGCGCGACGAAGTTTCGCAAATAGCAATCGTATCGCTTGTAAGCCAGGTGGGCGTGGCACTGGTTGTTGGTCTCCTGGTGTACGGAATCGCCCCGGTAATTTCCTCTCGCGCTTTTTCCATTCCAGCCGAACTCCTTGATGAAGGCACCGGAGTATTCCGGGTAATTGGAATAAGTTTGCCTGTAGTGCTCTGCCTCACGTCATTGCGCGGCGTGCTCGAGGCTGCACAGCGATTTGGAGTGAGCAACGCCATAAAGATTCCGAGCAGTGCGGCATCCATTGTGATTCCCGCTATCTGCGCGCCGCTCGGAATGCGTCTCGATCACATACTGCTAATCGTGCTTGCTGCGCGTGTCATCACGTGCATGGTGCTCGCAGTTGCGGTACGGCGCAATGTGCCCGGCTTCAGGTGGGAATTACCACGGGACTGGGGACGCCTCGAGACGCTCTTTACCTTTGGCGGTTGGGTAGCAGTCTCGAGCGTTGTCAGTCCGATCCTTGTGTACATCGATAGATTCGCACTCGCTGCGATCATGGGTGTCGCATCTGTCGCCTACTATGTCGGCCCCTATGAAGCGGCGGTGAAACTTTTGCTGCTTCCAGTCAGCCTCTCAACCGCGCTCTTTCCCGCCCTTTCGGGTACGATCTCAGTCGGCAAGCTCACGAATGCGCAGCCGGTGTTTTCGGCATCGCTGCGAAATGTTTTTCTTGTGCTCATGCCGCCCCTAGCTGTGCTCGCGGTCTTCGCCCCCGAGATTCTCGGACTCTGGCTCGGTCCCGACTACGCGCGTGAGAGCGCAACCGCTCTGCGAATCCTTGCCCTCGGCGTGCTCATCAACGGGTTGGCGCAAACACCTTTCACCTTTCTGCAGGCCGCAGGCAGGCCCGATCTCACGGCAAAGTTTCACATAGGCGAGCTTGCACTTCACCTGCCTCTCACCTGGGTCCTGGTAAATCGGTATGGAGTAGCGGGCGCCGCCACCGCATGGCTGGTCAGGGTAACGGTGGACACAACTCTGCTGCTCTGGGCAAACCGCAAGTTGCTTGGTCTCTCCGCATGGGATGCCGTGGAGGGAAAGGCGATCGTCCTCACAGGGTCGGCCATTGGCCTTTTGGCAATGCTTGGCGTCTCGCGTCGCTACTCTGAGCATTCCCTCATCGCGACGGGCGCACTCGTGCTATTCGCGCTTCTCGTCTTCGCGGCGCTCGCCTGGTGGCGGGTCCTGGAGGAAGGGGAACGGGCGGCGGTGGGTCGGGTGATCCGCCGTAAACAGGCCTGAGCGGCGCTCAGAAAACTACGGGTTGCAGGCGAGCTAAACGTTTGAGCCCCACATACTTGCGAAATTCGTTGAGCTGGTCAAGATTTCGAATCTGAAGGAATCTGCCTGGGCCTGACTCCAACTCGTCGCCAATCATATCTCCAAAAAGTTCGTGAGCTCTCGCGCCATTAACGCTGAAGCGAGTCCGACACAAAATCGTGCAGCGCTCCGGCTTCGTTTTGCGCTGCATGAGCGTCGCCCGCGAAAGATTCGCAACCATACGATGCGCGTTGCGACGCGGTTCGCTGTCCTTGTGTTTGGGGATGTCCTGGCAATGGTCATGCTCCGTGAAGTTATCCATGCAGGGGTTTTTGCCCGTCTCATCCCCAGCGACGTTTACGCTGCGACTGCATTTACCGGAACCGGGCAGACGTTCGCATTGCTAGTTGCAGCCACACTCACAGCGCTTGTTTTTACCGGGTGCCATAGTCGTCACCGGGCACTGAATCATCCGATCCGGGTGCTCATCGCTGCCTCGATCGCCTCCATTTCCCTGATAATCCCGTTCGCGCTGCGTGGCAACATGGCGCTCGCGCTGCAGACCTTTGCGTTCACGCTGACTGCGCTCTGGGTTGCACTGCTTGCAGTGCGTCAGCTTTCGGAACGAATGCTGCGAGTCGTATTCCCGGGGCAGCGCGGTGCAGGCGCCGCAATAATGATCGGGAAGCCGGATGGTTTCGCGCGCGCGATTGCCAAGGCTATTGCCGCCCCCGGCGGTGACTTCCGGATCATCGGCCATGTCGTGGATGCGCGCCGCGCCGACGCGGATTCAGTCGGTGTACTCGCAGACCTTCCAGCGCTTGTCGAGCAACATTCGATAGAAGCAGTAGTGGTCGGAACGGAGCTTCCCGCAGCGAGGGCGAAAGAACTGGTCGAGGACTGTGTACAGCTTGGATGTCAGGTCCTATTCCCGGCGCAGGCATTGAACGTTCCCGACCTTCGCCCGACCCTAGTGTGGCACCACGACCAGCCGTTTTTCGAGTTTGGAAGCCCGGTCCTCAAGATGCGCGCACTGATTCTCAAGCGAATGCTGGATGTATTGGGCTCCATAGTCTTGCTGATGATTGCGGCGCCGGTTTACATAGTACTTGCGATTGCAATCCGGATCGATTCGCCAGGCCCGATATTGTTCAGGCAGGAGCGCGCCGGGCTCGGCGGCCGCCGGTTCCGCATGCTGAAGTTTCGCACGATGCAGCAGGGTGCCGACGACCAGAAGGCGGATCTCGCCCACCTCAATCGCTCCGGCGATGCGCGTCTCTTCAAGATCGCCGATGATCCGCGCGTCACGAGGCTCGGACGGCTGCTGCGCCGGTGGAGCATCGACGAGCTCCCTCAGGTCTGGAATGTTTTCATCGGGGACATGTCCCTTGTTGGGCCGCGTCCGTTCTTTGAATCGGACTTTGACTCGTACGAGGATCATCACTTCCGCAGGCTGGATGCAAAGCCGGGGATCACAGGACTCTGGCAGGTCAGCGGCCGGAGTGAGCTTGTAAATTTCGAGGATGTCATTTATCTCGACCGCCAGTACATAGAGCAGTGGTCATTCTGGCTGGATATCAGCATCCTTTTCCGCACAGTTCCGGCAGTCCTGCGACGCACGGGCGCGTTCTAGTCCCAACAGCGCGGACGCATGCGCGCGGCAGGAAATAGTGGCACAAACCCGCACAATCACCCGTCGAAAGCGCGCTGCCTTCCGCATCATTGATGCAGGAACGCCGATCGTGTCGCTGCTTACTCGTCGTCCGCGGCGTCTGGGCGCCGACGAACCCCCCCGGACGTTCCTGATAGTGGAACCGTGGGGAATTGGGGACGTCGTCCTGGCGACCCCAGTGATGCAGGCGATCCGCAGAAACTTTCCAGCTGCAAGAATTCTTCTCCTTTCCAAGGAGTACGGGCGCACGCTGCTCGCCAACAGCGGACTCGTCGACGATGTCATCGTCGCGGATCTCCCATGGACGGCATTCACCGACAAGTACCGTCCCAACCGGTATGACATCGGTGCGCTGACAGGACTGCTGGCCAGATTACGCTCCGAGCGAATTGATGTCTCCCTCGACGCGCGCCGGGATTTCCGCAGCAACCTCATCACCTACCTTGGGGGCGCGCGCCGCAGAATTGGCTTCGATTTCGGGGGCGCCACCAGGCTGCTCACTGACGCACTGCCCAGCGGCGAACAAAATGAGCACAAGGTCACCGATTGGCTCCAGCTTCTTGAGCCGCTGCTTCGGACGCCCTCCGAACCAAGCGCACCGCGGCTGGTTTCTACGGAGGAGGAGCGGCTTGCCGCCAGAAAGACGTTGCGGGCACATGGAATCGGCATGGACAAGCCGATCATTGCTGTGCACGCGGGTGCAAGCCAGGTCGTGCGCCGCTGGCACGCGGACCGTTTTGCGTCTGTGGTGGACACGCTTGCTGAAACGAGCGGTGCGCAGCTGTTCATGATAAGGGACCCCGAAGGCCACGCCGACACGGTCCGCACCCGCAACAACATTCCACGACTCCAGTTTTCGCTGCGCGAAATGATGGCAGTGATTGCAGAATCCAGCGCGCTTCTCTGCAGCGACAGCGGACCGATGCACATAGCAGGCGCCTTGGGCACTCCGGTGACCGCGCTCTTTGGACCTCAGGTGCGAGCCTGGTACGGGCCTCGTGGCCAGAGTGATCGCGTGGTGTCGGTGACCGAAATGCCGTGCCGCCCATGTTTTGACGCCTGCATCTATGGCTCCGCGATTTGCATGGAAGGCATAACGGCGGCTGCGGTCGTTGACGCAGTTACCAGCCAGATAGCCGAGATCTCCCTGGCCGTTTAGAACTGCCACGGCAACGCCGGATTTTGGGCGTTCTCCGTTGCCCGAAATGACTGTTCTGGTGATATTAAGAGGTTGTCCCTTAACAGCTTGCGTAGCGTCGCGGTCGGTCAATTCGGCCCGAAATTTTGAACTCAGGAGAAGTGCGGGTGAAGGTATTTATTTCCGGCGTTGCCGGTTTTTTAGGAAGTCATTTGGCGGATTGGCATATCCGCGCAGGCCACGAGGTCGTCGGTTGCGACAACATGATCGGCGGAGATCTGCAAAATCTCCCCGAAGGCATACAGTTCGAAAACGTTGATTGTGCCGACATTCCGGCCATGAAGCGGCTGACGAAAGGCTCCAAGGTCGTTTACCATTGTGCGGCGATTGCCACGGAAGGCCTTAGTGTTTTCTCCCCGGCCATCATTGCCAAGCACGTATACGAAAACACTGCCGGCTTGCTCGCGGCCTGTGCAACCAACAAGACGGGCCGTTTTGTGTATTGCTCGAGCATGGCTCGGTATGGCCGCGGAGCACCGCCGTTTCGCGAGGACCAGACGCCTTCGCCTATCGATCCATACGGAATTGCGAAGTACGCCAGCGAGCTCCTCGTGGCGAACGTCTGCAAGACTCAGGGCGTCGAGTATGTGATTGCAGTTCCACACAACATCATCGGACCACGCCAGAAGTACGACGATCCTTACCGGAATGTCGCCAGCATCATGATCAACCGCATGCTGCAGGGGAAGCAGCCGATCATTTACGGTGACGGTGGGCAGGCACGCTGCTTCTCATTTGTCCAGGACTGCGTTAGCCCGCTCGTAAAAATGGGAACCCTCGAAGGCATTAATGGCGAGATCATCAACATCGGGCCTGATGAAGAGACTACGACCATCAACCAGCTCGCGACCCTTCTCGCCGAGCTGCTCCAGTTCAGTCTCGATCCGATTTACGTGAAAGAGCGGCCGCAGGAAGTCAGGCACGCAACATGTTCGTCCGACAAGGCGCGCAGGCTGCTCGACTACAAGACAACCGTCAATCTGCGTGATGGATTGGGTTCGATGATCGCGTGGATCAAGGAGCATGGAGTCAAGCCATTCGAGTATCATCTCCCGATCGAGATTGAATCGCCGCTTGTGCCGGATACGTGGAGATCACGGCTGATTTAACGTGATGTCAAATCCAACAACTCAACCGCCGTCCGCTCCAAGCGCCGGCGGTCTTCGTATCGGAATGCTCGGACTGTACGGAATGCCTATGCCGGAGCTGCATTTCACCGGCTTTGAAACGGCGTTCGGAGAGATCGCGCCACGTCTGGTGGAGAAAGGCCACGAGGTGACCATTTATTGCCGGCGCGCGCACTTTCCGCGACATTTGCGCCGCCCGGTGTGGAAGGGTGTTCGCCTGGTCTACGTGCCAGCCCCGGGAGGAAAGAATTTTTCGGGAATCCTGGCGACCTTTTTTTCGGCAATTCATGCGCTCGTAGTCGGCCGCTACCAGCTCTTTTTCTTCGTCAATGTTGGAATGGGACACCACGCGGCCCTCTGCCGGTTTTTCGGGAAAAAGGTCGTGATGAACGTCGATGGAATTGACTGGAAGCGCGCGAAATGGGGCCGTCTGGCCCGAGCCTACTTCCTCAGCGCTGCGCACTCTGCGATCCGGTTCTGCAATGCTCTCATCACTGATGCGGAAGTGATGCGCAAATTCTATGTGACTGAGTTCGGCAAGGAAACGTCGATGATCGCCTACGGCGCTTACGTCGAGACCAGCACTAACCCGTCCCTGATCGAGCAATTCGGTGTTGCACCCGACGGATATTACCTGATAGCAAGCCGCCTCATCCCCGAGAATCATGCGGACCTCATTTTAGAGGGCTTCCTCCAGTCAGGGACGAAGAGAAAACTCGTGATCGCCGGCGGCGCTAACTACGACAGCCCTTTTCACCGTCGCCTGAACAGTCTCGCAACTGATGCAGTGGTTTTCACCGGTCACATTCACGACCAGAATGTCATCAAGGAGCTGCATTGCAACTGCTTCGCCTATCTTCACGGTCACTCCGTTGGAGGCACAAACCCCTCGCTCCTCAAGGCTATGGGTTACGGCAACTGCATTGCCGCGCTCGATACTCCCTTTAACAGGGAAGTGCTCGCCGATACGGGCGTCTTCTTCACAAGGGACGCTGCCGATGTTGCCCGTCGGCTGAAGGAGTTTGAGGAAGATCCGGCGCTGGTCGGCCGGTTGCGGAGCATGGGTCCTGAAAGAATTGTCCTGGAGTACACCTGGCCCAAGATTGCAGACCAGTATGACGTGCTCTTCCGTCAGGTTGTAGCAGGCACAGCTTAGCGTTGCTTTCGTTACAACGCTTTTCGGTAAGCGTCGACGTGGAGATTCGCGTTCACGTCCCACCTGAACAGCGCAGCGCGTTTTCGGCCACGTGTAACCAATTGGTCCCGCTCGGCGACTGCCCGTTCGATGCCGGATGCAATCGACTCTTCGTCGTAAGCATCCACACTTACCGCGGCATCTCCCGCAACTTCTGGCAGCGCTCCTTCCCCGGAAATAACAACCGGAGCACCGGCGGCCATGGCTTCGGCAACAGGCAGTCCGAAACCTTCATGCAGTGAGACCTGTGCAAGGCAGGCAGCCCCCGCATACAACCGATGCAGTTCGGCGTCGGTCTGCTTTCCCAGGCGGATGACGTGCGGGCCCGGAAGGTTGACGCCGCCCCAGCCTCCGCCGCCTGCAATTACAAGCTTATAGTCCAACCCGCGGCGACGCAGCAGTTCCACGGCATTGCCAAGTCGCTGTAAATTCTTTCGAGGCTCTGCCGTGCCGACGAAAAGCACATAGGGCGCGTTGAGGATCGTCTGCGTTGCCGGCTCAGCATAGAATGCATCGTCCACCGCGTTCCAGATCACACGGATTCGGTCATGTCCAACTCCCGCGAGCTGCTCAAGATCGTTGGCAGTATCGGCCGACGGAGTGATGAGGAGATCCGCGGAATCGAGCACACGACGAAGTGTCGCGCGCGTGTAGAACCGGCTCCAGCGCGGCATCGTTTGGGGAAAACGCAGCGAAACGAGGTCGTGAACTGTGACAACCAGCGCAGGCCGGCCCCGCGTGACCGGCGCGCGAAACGCAGGGCAATGATAAATGTCCGCGTCCAGCACCCGTGCGGCGTGGCGGCCCGCGTAGGGATACCAGAGCAGGTCTTGCTCGGCGGTGAGAAGTTTCTTCCGGAGGCCGCGGCCGATCATCGGACCTCCACCAACTTCTTCTACAATCACGTCACTGCGCGCCCGCAAGGCGCCTGACAGACCGCGAGCATAACGCGCGGTTCCAGCATCTGTCTGGCGAACGTGGCTCATGTCCAGCGCGACCCGCATCAGGTATCCCGGTGCAGAAATCCCTCAACCGTTCCGGCGAATACCGCCCAACCCATCCTCGGCCGCCCGGACACAACCTCCAGAATAGCCTTTGCAGGTTTTGTGGCAACCAGGTACAGCGACGCAACAAGTCTGTTGACCCCGCGAAAGTTCCTGCGCACGTAAAGCACTCGATGCCGGATCTGTGCTCGCATTATGTAGGGAGAACGTTTTGCAGGACCGACGGTTGCGCCAATCTTGTGAAACACAGTTGCGGCTGGGGCGTAGAGCACTTTCATTCCGGCCCCGCGTACGCGATAGGAGTACTCGGCATCCTCGGAGTACAGTGGGAAATAGACCTCGGGCAGCAGCCCGATCTCCTGAACCACGGCACGTGAGATCAACATTGCGCAGCCGCTGATAAATTCCGTTTCGATCACGGCGGCGCTGGATGGAACGTCCAGCGAATGCTCGATGAGCGCCCGGAAGGGAATCTCGCGGCCGCCAGCATACCACACCTTCGAGCGGTCCGGGTGTTCGTAAATGGTTCCCGTGAGTAGCCCGGCCTCCGGTTCCATCTCAAGTGCCCTTGCCATCTCGCCGAAAAAGTTCCTCTCGACCATCGCATCGTTGTTGAGCAGGAGCAGGTGAGTAAGGTCAGGGCGAGCAAGCAAATGCTGCATCCCCACATTATTACCACCGGCGAAACCGCGGTTCTCGTCAAGAGGGATCACAGTCAGCCAGTCGGTAGAAACGCCAGCGGGAGCGCTCCAGTTTCTGATCCGCTCCAGACTGTCGTCGAACGAAGCGCTGTCCACGATTACAACGGCAGCCGGACGAGGAGAGGCGCCAGCCAGGGAATCCAGGGCAACGAGTGTGTCATCCGCGTTGTTCCAGTTCAGTAGTACTACACCAAATTGCGGAGCCTCTTCAGCCATCATCACTCCCGCGACCGTTCCCGGAGCGCAAGAGCGACTGCACCGCAGTTACACCGGAGCCGGCAATCCAGAAATAGATCCAGCCGAGTGTAATTGAGTTGAACACCACAGCGGTAATTCCGTTAATCGCGATTCCGACGCTGGCGAGCCAGAGCACAATACCCATGCGCTGGCGCGATTCATCCTGCGCTGACCGAAACAGTGTCAGTCCGGTTTGACCAATGCTGTAAAGAACAAGAATCAGCAAAAGAAGGCCCACGACCCCCATCTCGACGCCGTACTTGAGAAAGAGATTGTCACCCGCGATGTATTTCAATCCGGCTCGAACCGCTGTCTGGTCTGCCGTCCCCAGCCCCCAACCCCATGGACGCTCAAAAAATGCCGTAGCACCACGCAGCCAGTCGTTCAAGTGTGACACGCTGCTGCCCTCTTGCCAGGATAGCGTTTGCCAGACAAATGTGGGGAAGCCCGGAATCATGATGAACGCGCCAACGAATAACAAACCCATAACCGAAATTCCCGCGACGGCCCATTCAGGGCGCTTCATCAGCGCCACGAACAGAACAAGCTGGATCACTGAAATCATGATCGTCATTCGCGTCAATGTCATCAACAGGGCAGTGCAGATGATTAGATACCCGAACACCTGCATCGGAATCCGCTTTGCTCTCCAGAACACGTATGACGTCGCAATTGGAAAGAAAAGGAGAAAGGGAACTGCGAATCCCTGACCGCTCAGATAGACCGACCCTGCCCGCCGAAATGGACGGCCCGCAATGAACGTCCAGTAATTGAGCGGCAGGCCGTATTCGTTTCCCGTAGTGAACGCGGAAACACCAAGAAAATCCTGGAAGTACGAGGCCACTCCCAGTGCGACTAGCATTTGAGGAGACACAAAAATGCGCTCCACGATTCCAATGATGCAGGTCACAAGTATGAGAATGTAAAGACGACGGGCTCCGGATTCCGATTCAATGATCTCCGGGGTCGCTCGGCCCACAAAGTATATGAGCATGAAGTAAACAGCGTCGCGCACTCCCATGACCTGAGCCTGCACGGGCAGTTCCGCATTGAATAGCGGGTTTGCTGTAAACAGGTAACAGATCGCCGTCAGGAAAAGCGCGAGAACCCAGAAGTCGGCCCAGGCTATCTGGGTCTTCTCACTTTTTCCCATAATGGTGCGGACACATATAACTGCGAGCAGGATGGCGAGCAGCACTTCTTTCCAGGCTGCAATCTGCCGTACCAGACCTACAGGTAACCTGAAAAGTCCGTACAGCGCCGCGATGATCAGACTATGAAACGCGAGTCCCCACGCAAAGGCGGGGAAGACTCGCCGACTTAGTACTGGTTCAGCCACTCTCTGCCACCCGGCGGCGGCGGCGTCCGACGGGGAATGGTATGCGTGAGAGAGACGTACTGAGCTGGTCGGCAGTAGCCGGGTTTCGCGCACGCCAATCTGCCATGATCACAGCGCACCCGGCGAAGAGGAACCCGAGAATCGTTCCGACCGCGAGCGAGCTTGCCGCGAGGAGCCAGTAGCGAGGCCAGAGTGCCTTGCGGGAAGGAAAGGGACGGTCCACCACGGTGATGAGCGCCGCGTCATTGATCGCGTCGAGACGGGCCGCCTCAAACTGTTGCTGCAGCGTCATGAAGAGGTTAGTCGCGATGTCGAGATTTCTCTTCAGCCGCGATTCCTCGAATAGAAGCTCCGGCGAGCCCCGGCAGCATCCGCGGTTCTGGGCATAGAAATACTTCTGGCGATCCTCGGCCTGTGTGAGCTGAAGCCGTGCACTATCAAGTCGAGACTGGAGAAACCCCCTCTTCGCCATCGAGCGTGTGCCGCGTTGCTCTTTATTGAAGGCATCAACCAGCTGGATAGTGCGTCCCGCGATGGCAGCACTCAGGCCAGACCACCGAGCGTCCACTTCAACGCGCACGAGATTTGTTTTGGTATCGAAGAAAACCTGTACGGCCTTGGCCATGATTTTCATCGCAATCTCGACACGCCTCGCCGGATCTTTGCCGCGGATGTTCATGATGTCAACGAGAGTCGCGCTGTCCCGAGGATTATCAGTCCGCGGATCCGCAAACCTGGAATTCACCAGGCGCCTTCTCAGCTCTTCACTCGCAATCAAATCCGAATAGAACTGCGGAGATTCCGACGGGTCACCAACACTCGGCATGCCGAACTGCGACGCAAGACCGCTGAGCGCACCAGAGCTTAGCGCGCCTCCAAGCTTGGTCGGACCCGTTGCATTCGCTACGAACGAGGCCTTCGTACGATAAACGGGCGGAATGATTACAGCCGCGATACCAGCGGCAACTACCGTCGCGATAATGACTTTGAGGATAAGCCGCCACCGCTCGACAATGCCGGCTACCCAGGTCCCAACAGTTAGCGTTGACGCGCGTTCTATCTGAGCCATTTGAGTGCTAATGATAACACAGGTCTTCACTTACGACCCAAAAAATCACGATCCGATGTCCTTGAAGGCAACTATAAAATGGGACCATCCCATCCAATGCAGCTTCGCGACATATCGCGGGCGCGTGTGGGGACGCAACAGCACAAGTAAGGGATACAGGAGGACGAAAATCCAGTTGCGCGATTTTCCGGTTTTTGAAGGCGTGAGACCGGCGCCCTTCGCGTCCCGCTCCATACGCGCAACCGAAACCATGGAAGTGTGAGTAGGGTCGTCGTAGAAATTCATGGTTACAGAGCCGGCGGCCGGTCCGCTGACGGATTTCGCAGTCAATGAGAGGGGCCCGGGAGTCTCCACATACAGTCGTCCCCCGCGCTTGAGCACACGCGCACATTCGCTCCACAGCGCCCTGGAATCTCGGAGGTGCTCAATAAGGTGCATGCAGGTTATGGAGTCGAAAGTGTCGTCCGGCCATGGCAGGGGACCCTTCTCGAGATTGACTGTGGCGAACTCGGTCTCCGCGGGCAACGCTTCGGGCCGATTGAGGTCAACCGCAGCGAACCTGATGTCGGGCCGCAACTCCGAAAAGTGTCGGAGCGTCGACCCGTCAGAGGTACCCAGATCCAGGAGCCGGCCGCCAACCGGTGTATGCGCCACGAACTTCGCGCGCGAATCGACCCACGGCATCCGGCGCCAGTATGTCCAGTTCATTTAAAAGGAACAGCGAGCTGCAGCTTGCGCGGCAGCTCGCTGACCTGTTGCTGGCAAATAGTGACTTCCTACCGGCGAAGCGCGATGGAAATTGCCAGGAAGCTTGCAAGTACCTGCGCAATTGATCCGGCGGTGGAAAGCAGGTCGAATGGCTTGTCATTCGGATCCTTCTCGGGAACGAAAATCGTGCTCCCCGGTCTTGGCTTTGGACGATAGGGAATCAGGAAGCGCGTCTGGCCTGCCTCCACCTTTCCATTGGGCTGTGTCACGTATGCGTACTTGGTTGCACCGTTTCGGGCCGATCCACCGGCTGCGCGGATGTAGTAATCAATAGTGCGGCCAGGTACATAGGTAACTGCAATCGGCGAATTCACCGCACCGGTCACGTTAACAACTGCGCTGAATCGCGGAATTGAAACCGAATCGCCATCCTGCAGCAGCAGGTTGTCTCTGCTGCGCGCATTGTCCAGAACTGCGGGAAGGTCCACACCAATTCGGCCAACGGATCCCCTTGAGCGGTAGAAGGTGATTCCATCAGCATACGCTTCGGGCGTAAGTCCGCCGGCACGCTGAATAATGTCGGACAACTTCTCGCTCTTTCTGAGCAGCGAATAGCGCCCAGGCAGGCGAACTTCGCCGGTCAGAATAACCGTCCGCTGCAGCTCCCAGTTAGGCTGGCGAAAAATAAGAACATTGTCGTAGGGCTTGAGCGCGATTTCCGGAGCCGACCCTACTGGGGCGGGAAGCCCCGGTGGACCAAAATACCTGCCGTCGGG
>JACDDZ010000265.1 GCA_013816695.1 Gemmatimonadaceae bacterium | reverse complement strand
GTGCGCGGTGCGCCCAAGGGTGTGCGCATCCAGGGAGTGGATGGACTGCTTGTTCGCTACGCGCAGTGCTGCCAGCCAGTCCCTGGTGATGCAGTCGTTGGATACGTAACGCGCGGCAGAGGAGTGAGCATCCATCGCGGTGATTGTCCCAACCTGCTGATGCTCGTGCATGAACCTGAGCGGCGCCTGGAGATCGACTGGACCGAGCTTGCCGGGCAGCGGTTCATGGTGCGCCTTGCAATCGAAGGCCACGACCGGCGCGGGTTGTACGCGGATGTAGCGACTGCGGTATCGGCAACTGGAACCGACATCCGGAGCTTCGAGTTGAATACGACCGATGGGCATGTTTCCGGGGCCGTCGCTGTCGAAGTCGAGAACCTCGCGCACCTGCAGAAAATCCTGAAGTCGGTCAGGAGGGTGAAGGGGATTAGTGAGGTTGCGAGGCGGGAGAGGCTCGCGGGACAGGGGTCTTGAACTACGCGAACCAGCTGCTAGCTGACGCTATTAGCTGCTAGCCGGCTAACAGCTAGTAGCGTCCGCTTGAAGCTTGCAGCTTTGGTTGAATTTCCTCATCGGGAATCTCTCGTTTCCGTCAGGTATATTTCACCCGTGGCAAAGGCAAACTTCGAACTAAAAGCTCCCTTCGAGCCCGCAGGCGACCAGCCGCGCGCGATCGCCGAGCTTTCGCGCGGACTGGATCGCGGCGACCGGTTCCAGACTCTCCTCGGAGTAACCGGATCGGGCAAGACGATGACAGTGGCGAACGTTATCCAGCATTTCGGTCGGCCGACACTCGTCATCTCGCACAACAAAACACTCGCTGCCCAGGTTTATGGCGAGCTCAAGGGATTTTTTCCAACCAACGCTGTCGAGTATTTCGTCTCATACTACGACTACTACCAACCCGAAGCTTACGTCCCCTCGTCGGACACGTACATCGAGAAGGACGCGTCAATCAATGAAGACATCGACCGGCTGCGCCTGCGCGCCACGTCCAGTCTCATGGAACGGGATGACGTAATCATCGTGGCGACGGTGTCTGCCATTTACGGTCTCGGCGACCCCGTGAACTACCGCGAGCAGATGGTGAAGCTTCAGAAGGGACAGAAGATCCCGCGTGATGAGATCCTGCGCTCACTCGTGAAGATCCAGTATTCGCGAAACGACGTTGCGTTCGAGCGGGGAACATTCCGGGTACGCGGCGACACTGTGGAAATACTGCCCGCATATGAAGAGCAGGGAGTTCGCGTCGAGATGTGGGGCGACGAGATCGAGAAAATATCCAAGATCGATCCGCTCACGGGTGAAGCGATTGCGAACCTGGACCGCGCAGCCATTTACCCTGCGAAACACTTTGTGACGTCGCGCCCGACAATCGAGCGCGCAATCGTAGCAATCCGCGCGGAGCTGGGTGAGCGTTTGCAGGAACTGCGAGCCACGGGAAAACTTCTCGAGGCGCAGCGGCTGGAGTCACGCACCAATTTCGACATCGAGATGATGCTGGAGATCGGAACGTGCGCGGGCATCGAGAATTATTCGCGACATCTCTCCGGGCGACAGGTTGGCGAACGCCCAGCATGCCTGCTCGACTACTATCCTGAAGATTTTCTGGTGGTTGTCGATGAATCACATGTGTCGCTCCCCCAGGTTGGCGGAATGTTCAACGGGGACCGCGCTCGCAAGCTGACGCTCGTTGACTATGGCTTCAGGCTGCCGAGCGCGCTCGACAATCGTCCGCTTACCTTCGACGAGTTCCTTTCGCTGACTCCGCGTGCAATAAATGTCTCGGCGACTCCCGGCGACATCGAGCTGAAGCTCTCCGAGGGCGCTGTGGTCGAGCAGATCATCCGTCCCACGGGCCTCATCGATCCCGAGATCGAGGTGCGTCCGGTACGCGGCCAGGTGGATGACCTCCTGAACGAGATTCGCATCCGTGAGCGGCGCGCTGAACGCGTGCTTGTCACCACTCTCACAAAGCGCATGGCCGAGGATCTCACGGACTACCTGCAGCAGATGGGGGTCCGCGTTCGCTACATGCACGCCGACATCGATGCTATCGAGCGAATGGAAATCGTGCGTGGGCTACGGCTGGGTGAGTTCGATGTTCTCGTCGGCATCAACCTGCTGAGAGAAGGACTCGACCTTCCGGAAGTTTCTCTGGTCGCGATCCTTGATGCGGACCAGGAGGGATTCCTGCGCAGCGACCGCTCCCTCATTCAGACAGTGGGCCGTGCAGCACGGCATGTGAGCGGACGCGCAATCTTTTACGCTGATCGCATCACTGGCTCGATGCAGCGATGCATGGAAGAGACTGCACGCCGCCGTGAAATCCAGCGGCAGCACAACAAGGACCACAACATCACTCCGACGAGCGTCACCAAGAGCGTGGAGCAGGTGAGGTTCAGCACGCGCGTCGCGGATGCTCGCGACGCCCGCGAAGAGCGTGAGAAGGATCGTGCGCTCCGCGTTGCCGAGAAGTCAGCGCACTACCGGTCGCCTGAAGACCTCGCAAAACTGATTGCCGAGCTGGAGGCGGACATGAAGCAGGCCGCGCAGGACCTGGATTTCGAGGCGGCTGCCCGAATTCGAGACCAGGTGTTCGAGCTGCGTGCGAAATCGGGCGGTGGAAGTGGAGGACGCGCTCGAGGCTCACTGGCTGCGATTCAGGGCCGGTAATGACTGATAAGCATGTCCCCCTGCCGGCGCTGGCGGAGAAGGGTCATCTCAATCTTTCGCTTGCCGAGCTACAGGATTGGGGAAGAAAGCTTGGCACTGCATCCGAGCCGCCGCTGCTTATCACGCTGAAAGGCGATTTAGGCGCGGGGAAGACTACGCTTGCCCAGGCAATCTGCGCCGGATACGGGGTCGCAGAGGAAGTAACCAGTCCTACCTATGCGCTCGTGCACAAATACTCCGCTTCACGGTCGCCGGTTTACCATGTCGACCTGTATAGGCTCTCGAAAGAATCCGATCTCACCAACATTGGATGGGATGACATCATCAGCGAAGCTGCACTGGTGATTGTGGAATGGCCGGAACGGGCTGGCTCGCGGATGCCGCGCAATCACCTGCCAATCGCACTGGAATACAGTCACACAGACCCCGACCACAGGGTACTGCTTGCCGGCTGACAAGGGAGTGGTGACTCTCGTGGTGGACGCGAGCACGTATGCGGGCAGCGTTGCGATTCTCCGGAACAGGGAACTGGTCGCTGAGCGTA
>JACDDZ010000264.1 GCA_013816695.1 Gemmatimonadaceae bacterium | reverse complement strand
AAGGTTGACAGCCAGGCAAGGCTGGCCGATTCCACGTTCGGGGTTGTTTATCCTCCTGGCCTATACGCCGAAAGGGTTAATGGATCGGTGATTGTGGAGTTTGTGGTGGACGCGGAAGGGAAGGTAGAGGAAGGCACACTTGGAATTGTGGCGTCCAGTAATCCTCTGTTTAGCGAGGCCGTGGTGCGTGCGGTTGAGGGCGCTCTTTTTACCCCGGCCCGGCTAAAAGGCGTGAGCGTCAGGCAGCTCATTCTTCAGCCCTTTTCATTTGATGTGGGGCCCGCCAGAACTGGGGGGTGACCTCCCCGGCAAGTTACGCCAGAACGTCCGGGGCCAGAAACTAGTTATTGCGCCCCTCCGGAATCCAATCAATATTGCCAACCTCGCGGCCCTTCCGTTTCAGAACTTGAAACGAAGGTTCGCATTCGTCGTTTGTTTGTGAACGTGAGGTTCAGGTATTCCGCTCTCTGCGGAGTCATCAGTTCAGCAGGCTTCACAATGTCACAGGGAGGAGGCAAGTCCGGAATTTCGTCAGATTGTACGATTGGTATGCCTCGCCAATAAAGAATGAGGCCCGAGTCAGCAGTTTCAACCGAGCATAATCAGAAAACCACAGAGGTGCGCATGAAGAGACTAATCCGTTCTACATGGTTTATCGCGACGGCAGCAGCAGCGTTCATTGCTTTCTCTCCCATGGCCGTTGAGGCTCAGGCAGTCCTGACGGGAAGAGTTGTCGGTGACCAGGGTCAGCCGCTCGCGGGCGCTGGCGTTCAGATAACCGAGATGAATATCGCGGTGCCAACTGACCAGTCGGGCAATTTCACAATCACAGTTCCGGCCGGCCGTATCAGCGGACAATCCGTTGTGGTGCGTGCCCGGGCAATCGGATTCAAGCCGCTCACCCGCACGGTCGCTCTGACTTCGGGCCGGCAAACACTGGCATTCTCACTGCAACGCGATGTTGCACAGCTCAGTGAAGTAGTTGTCACAGGCGTTGCGACTGCAACGGAGCAGATCAAGCTTCCGTTCACGGTTGCACGACTCGACACCAACCAGATGCCGGTAACGGGCACGAACCCCATTTCGCAGCTGCAGGGCAAGATTCCCGGCGCGACTGTGGTGGCTGCATCGGGACGCCCCGGTTCATCGCCGTCAATTGTCTTGCGTGGACCGGTTTCGCTCAATGCTACGGGTCGGGGTCAGGGACCATTGTTCCTCCTGGACGGCGTGCCGCTTCTAGGCGGTCTTCCCGACATTAATCCTGCCGACATCGAGAATGTAGAAGTCGTTAAAGGCGCGGCGGCGGCTTCCCTCTATGGAGCACGAGCAGGCGCCGGCGTAATCAACATTACGACAAAGACTGGCAAGACGGCCCCGCAGGGCGTTCGCTTCGGAATTCGTACCGAGCTCGGCGCTGGAGATGTGGAAAGACGTTTCCCGCTCGCAACGCGGACCGCACTTTTCCTCGACCCGTCTGGAAAGCTGTTCTGCAGCCGTGAAGTCGTTGGCGGCTCGCCGTGCGCTCGCTACATAGACTGGGATCGCGAAGTGAGCCGGGTGAACAACAATGGTGAGGATTTCGGTGCGACGCCGCAGCAGTTCGCTGGCGAAACCAGCCTTGCTGCCGCGCCAAACTACGACCAGTTGACCGGACAGTTCCTGACGACTCCCTGGCCAGAGATGCGTGACCCGCTCGGTCAGTTGATCTCGCCCGCGGCATTCGCGAATACGAACATCGACATGAGGGGACGAGTCAACAACACAGGGGTTTACGCGAGTTTTGGTAACCTTGTGCAGCAGGGCGCGATCAAGTTCCTGGGCGGTTTCGTCCGCAACTCGGCCCGTGTCAACATCGATCAGGGCTTTGGTGACCGCATAAGCGCTAACATCAACACGTTCTATAGCCAGTCCACCGATCATGGTGCACAGCTGGACCAGGAAGACTCCGGGTCTGGCGGTCCCTTCTTTACGATTACGCGCGCTCCGGCGATGGCCAATATGACGCAGGTTGACGCGCTTGGCCGGATAATTATCAGACATAATCCCCTTATTCAGGGATCGCAGAACGGCAATCCAGTTTATGCTACGCTTTACAATCGGCGGGCCGACCGCAACACGCGTTTTGTCGGTGGTGCCAGCACGCGTTACACCCCGATGAGCTGGCTGAACCTGGATGCCAACTTCGGATATGACCGGGCAACCGGGACATATCTCCAGATGCGCGATCGCGGCTGGCGCACGACGACCAATAACCCGGCAGCAGCTTCAGGATTTTTCGGTTCGGGCGATTATGACGAACAGCAGCTCACAAGCAGCGTCAGTGCAGCTGCGAACAAGACTTTCATGGGTGACCTGATTGCCACTCTTACGACGAAGTACACGTACGGCGAGCAGGCGCTGACCAGTCAGGATCTTTCGGGTACCGACATTGTGCTCGCAGGCCTGGAAACAGCTTCCGCTACTACGCAAAACAAGGCAGTGGGATCATCCCGACAGGACATCCGGGACATCGGATTCTTCACCGGGCTGGATTTCGACTGGAAGGACAGGTATGTCCTCAGCGGCCTCATTCGTCGCGACGGTAGCTCGCTCTTCGGGGCTGGAAACCGCTGGGCGACCTTCGGCCGACTGGCCGGTGCGTGGATTGTCTCGCGCGAGCCGTGGTGGCCTTCAACTGAGGCGCTCAGCCTGTTCAAGCTGCGCGCATCGCAGGGTACAACAGGTCAGCGCCCACGTTTCTCCGCCCAGTACGAGACCTATACCATCGGCACTGGCGGAACGCTCAATCCCGCACAGCTTGGTAACAGAAATCTCAAGCCTGAAGTCAACAAGGAAGTTGAACTTGGCGTCGATCTCGAGTTGTTCAATCGGATCGGAGCTAATGTCTCCTATGCAAAATCAGTAATTGACGATCAGATTCTTCCAGTCATCAGGCCCGCTGCGTCCGGCTTTGCCAGTCAGTGGCAGAATGCAGGGCAGCTCACGAACAAGACCTGGGAAGCGACCCTCAACGTGCCAATCCTTAACAGGGGCAGCTTTAACTGGTCGTCCCGCGTGATCTACGATCGTACACGCTCGGTCATTACGCGACTGGACGTGCCCGATTTCACCGGCGACATTGTTGCGGCCAATACCTTCACGGTGTTCAAGTTCCGTAAGGGTGAAAACATTGGTACGATGTACGGAGTGGATTTCGTGAAGGACTGCTCGCAGCTTCCAACGGGATTCAACAC
>JACDDZ010000263.1 GCA_013816695.1 Gemmatimonadaceae bacterium | reverse complement strand
ATGCCAGAGCCTTCTCCAACTTCGCGCCCGACCTTCCCCGCCTCCATTGCAAACGTATCCCGAAGTTTCCGGTTCGGCATCAGCCAGGATAGCGCAAATCCGAAGAGTGCTATTCCTGTAGCCGTGAGGAAAACGGTCTCGAGTGAATTTGTGAATGCGTGAGCGTACCCGGCGCGCATGGCGGGTGACATTGCATTCAGCATCTGTGGGCTGATGCTGTTCACGCTTTGCGAAGTTCCCTCGGCGCTCGCCGGCAGGAACGCACGCAGGTTTGCGGAGAGCCGCGAAGAAAAGAGAGCGCCCAGTGCGGCAGTGCCGACTGATCCGCCCATGAGCCGGAATAAGGTCGCCGCTGACGTCGCGACGCCAAGGTCCTTGTGGTCCACGGCATTCTGCACTGCAATGACGAGAACCTGCATTACCATGCCAAGTCCCAGTCCGGTGACAAGCATTGTTGCCATCGTCTGCGCCAGCGATGTCGAGGCACCCATCCGCGAAAAGAAAAAGAGGCCCGTCGCCATTACAGCGGTTCCAATAATCGGCAGTTTTCGGTAATAGCCGGTTCGGCTTATGAACTGACCGGAAATGATGGAAGTGATGAGCATCCCTCCCATCATGGGAATCATTTGCAGGCCCGAATTTGTGGGACTCGCACCTTTCACGATTTGCAGATACAGAGGCAAATACGTGACGCTGCCGAAGAGCGCAAACCCAACCACGAGTCCGACCAGGACCGCGATGGTGAACGTTCGATTCCTGAACAGCGGCAGCGGCAACACAGGTTCCACCGCCCGCTTTTCGACAAACAGGAAAAGTAAAAATGAGAGCACCGCAGCGGCCATCAGCCCCAGGATTGGAGCGGACGTCCATCCGTATGTCATCCCACCGAGATCGGTGAACAGGATTACCGAACTGAGCGCAACGGCGAGCAGCGATGCACCGGCATAATCGATGGCATGGCTTCTTCTTGTTGTACGCGATGGAAGTGTCGCCGCCAGTACCAGCAGCGCAATGATTCCAAGCGGCAAATTGATGTAGAAGATCCAGCGCCACGAAATGTGGGTCGTGAAATATCCTCCAACGAGAGGGCCCGCAACGCTGGAAAGTCCGAATACAGCGCCAATAATTCCCTGATAGCGGCCACGTTCGCGGGGAGGGACAATGTCGCCGATGACTGCTTGTGTGCTGACCATGAGCCCGCCGCCGCCAAGTCCCTGTACTGCGCGGAACAGAATCAGCTGCGTCATGTTCTGGCTGATACCGCAGAGTGCTGATCCGATGAGGAAAATGATCGTTGCGGTCTGCAACACGGGCTTTCGTCCGTAGAGGTCGCCCAGTTTCCCATAGAGCGGAGTGACGATCGTTTGAGCCAGCAAGTAGGCGGTCACAACCCATGCGAGCCGCTCCAGGCCTCCCAGCTCTCCCACAATCGTAGGAAGCGCGGTTGCTACAATTGTTGAATCAAGCGCAGCCAGCAGCAGGACCATTACAAGGCCGCTGAATACGACGAGAATTTGTCTGTGGGACAGCTCGGATGTGTTGTTCACGAGCCGAACGTTATCAAATTCCATGCTGACACGCGCAGCATGTGGGCACATTCCAGCTAACGCGCCTTGTCCGCCTGGCTGTTTTGGAGTGTAGCGCGGAGCACCCTGCTCATTTGCGACTGATTATCACGAAGCCTGGTTACTTCCAGGAGTAGCGAATCGAGCCCCGCATTTGCGGGGCTCGAAGGGGCTTAAACAAATGGCCAGGGGCGGAATTGAACCGCCGACACGCGGATTTTCAGTCCGCTGCTCTACCAACTGAGCTACCTGGCCCCACAGCAATGCTTTGGCAAACTAACGGATTATGGCAGTCCAGTTCAACCCGAAATGGCAGTGTCAGCCCGTCTCGGTCCCATGCGTTGCAGTGATGATCGACTTGATCCCGCCCCTCACGTTAAAGTCCCCAACTACCCGCATCCACTTCGGCTTAGCTCGCTCGGCAAGATCGTCCAGAATGCGGTTCACCGCGCGCTCATAGAAAATACCGTCGTTGCGGAAGCTCCAGAGGTACATCTTCAGGCTCTTGAGCTCCAGACACAGATCGCCGGGTACATATGTAATCCGCATTATCCCAAAGTCAGGCGCACCCCCGTCCAGCTGCGTCAACTCCTTTGCGTCCGATTCGATTCCGCCCAATGGGCAAAGCGAGGTGAACTCATCGCAGTCCATGTGAATCTGGTAGCTGCGATCAGGGTAGGGATTCGGAAACGTCTCGAGAAGTTCAGGCCTGGGCATCCCGGAAATCTATCAGCCCACGGAATTTTCCGGTGTCAGTCTTTTCCGCGAAGCCGGCGGGACATTTCCTCGAGCAGCTTCCGCTCATCAGGCGACAGGCTTTGGATGCCGGTCTCGGAAATTTTGTCCAGCACGCGGTCAATCTGCTCAGCGCGTGGCCTCGATTCCCCCGCCGCTGACTGCGCTACGGGACGATGTGTAACGGCATTGCTCTCTGCCACCACATCGTCGATTGCTTCGCCCCGCGCGCGGGACCGCGGCTTCACGCGCGGAATAGCGCGCGGAGGTTCGTCGCCTTCATCGGGAATTGGCGAGACCCATCTGCGCACCTGATCCAACCCGCCGAAAGATGAGATCCGTAGATACAGCCAGCCAAAACCCAGGCCGCCCAGGTGCGCAAACCAGCCGATTCCAGATCCATTGCTCGAGATTCCCATCGCAAGATTGATGATGACCATCCACGCCACCAGCCACCGGGACTTCATCGGTATTACGCCAAAGAGGTACACCTCTTCATCTGGCCAGCGAATGGCGTACGCGAGCATCACACCGCTGACGGCTGCAGACGCTCCAATCAGTCCGCTCCCGGCAACGAGCAGCAGATGTGTGAGCGCTCCACCAAGACCACACCAGAGATAGAACGAAACAAAACCGCGCGTGCTCCATTCTTCCTCTACCCGTGGACCGAACATCCAGAGCGTGAGCATATTCAGCGCAAGATGCCACAGGTTCGCGTGTACGAACATGTAGCTCACAGCGGTCCACCATGTGTCGGGAAAATCACGCGCGTCGAGTGCGAGAGCAGCATAAACGTTCTGCTCGCCAAACAGCGCGACCTGGAGGAAGTACACTCCAATGTTCAACGCAAGCAGCCAGCGTACCGCGGGTGTTACGCGCGAGCCGTCAGATCCGGAACTATGCAACGAAGCAGAATTGAACATCAAACCTCTG
>JACDDZ010000262.1 GCA_013816695.1 Gemmatimonadaceae bacterium | reverse complement strand
GTGAATGCCGTAGGCGAAGTAATTGGCGTGAACAGCTCCATCTTCTCTCCCAGCGGCGGCTCGATCGGTATCGGCTTCGCAATTCCAATCAATCGCGCCAAGCGGGTCGCTGAAGATCTCCTGGCCCACGGTGTCGTCCGCCGGCCATGGATCGGGATCAAGATCCAGACGCCGTCCCAGTCTGCAGGCACGGACATCACCAAGCGCGACGCAGTTGTGGCGACTGTGACGCCGGGCTCTCCCGCGGCACGGGCGGGAATCCAGGCAGGTGATGTTCTCGCCCAGTCTCGCACGCGTGCGATTCACACGGCATACGACTGGGAAGCAGAGCGGCTCGAGCTACGGGTCGGAGAAAGGGTGCCCCTCAAGTTTCGGCGCGGCAGCCGCGACATCGACGTGAGTGTCGAGGTGGCCGATCTTCCGGAAGTGAACGCACCGCGCGTTACGGTCCTGCGAGAAATCGAGTTACTGACGCTCACACCCGCAATCAAGGTGGAGCGCGGAATACGCAGCGTTCGCGGCGCGCTTGTAAGTCGTGTGAGTCAGCGTGTGGCGGAGCAGCTCGGGCTTCAGTCAGGCGATGTGATAGTTCAGATAAATCGCCTTCCAATCAATGACGCACAATCAGCAGCACAGGCCCTGAATGCTACAGGCAGGGCCGGCGTGGTGATGTATCTCGAACGAGGCGGAAGAATTTTCACGACTGAATTTGTCATCCAGTAGCATGAACGACCGCTACTCGTCCCCGCTTGCGGAGCGCTACGCATCCCAGGCGATGCTCGAGCTCTGGTCGCCGTCCATACGGCATGGGCTCTGGCGGCGCCTCTGGCTTGCCCTGGCGGAAGCGCAGAAGGAACTCGGAGTTCCGATACCCGATGCTGCGCTCGACCAGATGCGCGCAAACCTGGATCTCATCGACTTCGACGCGGTCAGAGCATACGAACGGAGATTCAGGCATGATGTGATGGCCCACGTCCACGGGTTCGGGGATGTGGCCCCTGCCGCAAAACCCTTCATCCATCTTGGTGCTACAAGCGCCTTCGTAACGGACAACGCAGATCTCATCATCATGCGGCGCGGCCTCGACCTCCTCCGCGGTCGCATCCTGGAGATTCTGCGCGCGCTCGCTGCATTCTCGGAGAAGTGGGCATCGGAGCCCACTCTTGGCTACACGCACCTGCAGCCGGCTCAGCTGACAACTGTTGGCAAGCGCGCGACGCTCTGGATGCAGGATCTTGTGCTCGATTATCAGGACCTCGAGTATCGCAGGCGTACGCTTCCATTCCGTGGTGTAAAAGGAACGACCGGAACGCAGGCAAGCTTTCTAAGCATCTTCGGCGGTGACCACGCGAAGGTACGCGCGCTGGACGATATGGTCACTGCAAAAATGGGTTTTGCATCTGCGCTTGCGGTTACCGGCCAGACGTACACCAGAAAGCTCGATGCGGCAGTGCTCGGAGTGGTTTCTGGAATTGCAGCAACGGCCGCCAAGTTCAGTGGCGATATCCGGATGCTGCAGTCCTTCGGCGAGATCGAGGAGCCGTTCGAGAGCGAACAGATTGGCTCGTCAGCGATGGCGTACAAGCGCAATCCCATGCGATCCGAACGAATTGCTGCGCTTTCCCGCTTCGTGATGTCGCTCGAGCCAAACGCAAACCAGACCCACGCCGTTCAGTATTTTGAGCGCACGCTCGACGATAGCGCGAACCGCAGACTGAGCATTCCTGAATCGTTCCTGGCCACTGATGCGATCCTGATCCTGATGGGCAACATCTCCGCAGGACTTGAAGTGAATGTCAATCGCATCCGCGCCCGCATTGACGAACAACTCCCTTTCATGGCTACCGAGGAACTCCTCGTTCAGGCCGTGGCCAAGGGAGGCGACAGACAGATGGCCCACGAGACAATTCGCAAGCACAGCATGGATGCAGTTCACGCAATGCGCGAAAGCTCCGGGAAGAACGACCTGCTTGACAGGCTCGCAAAGGACAAATCACTTGGTCTCCCTGCCTCGGCGTTGAAATCTGCGGGCGACCCGTCGAAATACATTGGCCGCGCGCCGGAGCAGGTTCGTGAGTTCCTTGCAGAAGTCATCCAGCCAATTTTCGCCGGCGAAACCCAGGGCGAGTCCACCAGAACGGAAGAGATCCGCGTCTGATGTTGGTTACCCGCACCAGCCTTCCGCTCCCACTACTCCGGCGCGGAAAGGTGCGCGATGTATTTGAAGTCGATTCGGACCGCATCCTCATTGTCGCCAGCGATCGTGTAAGTGCATTCGATGTAGTCATGGGTGAAGCAGTGCCTTCCAAGGGCGCGGTCCTCACACAGATGACAGTCTGGTGGTTGAGGCAGATCGAGAACGACGTGCCGCACCATCTCCTGTCGGCGGACGGCGCGGCAATAGTCGGCGAAGTCCCCACGCTCAAGGATTTCGAGGCAGTGATCCTGGGAAGGTCGATGTTATGCCGGCGGACAACTGTATTCCCCGTTGAATGCGTCGTGCGCGGTTACATGGCCGGGTCTGCGTGGGCTGAATACAAAAAGACGGGCACTCTTGCAGGCGAGCTGCTGCCAACCGGACTCACAGAATCAGCGCGGCTGTCGCCTCCGGTTTTCAGTCCGGCTACCAAAGCCGAGGAGGGTCACGACCAGAACATTAGCTTCGGCCGGATGCGCGAGCAGCTCGGCGATGCCGTAGCGGAGAGGCTCAGGAACTTGTCGCTTTCGATCTACTCGATGGGGCGTGACATAGCCGCCGAACGGGGAATAATTGTGGCCGATACCAAGTTCGAGTTTGGCTCGCTCGGTACGGGTTCTGACGACCCCGCAGGAGTTATATTAGTGGACGAAGTTTTGACGCCCGACAGTTCGCGTTTCTGGCCGGCAAACAGCTTTTCGGCAGGCCGTTCCCAACCCAGCTTCGACAAACAGCCATTGCGCGATTATCTGGCCCAGGAAAAAACGGCGGGACGATGGAATGGCGATGATCCACCGCCTGCGTTACCGCACGAAGTTGTCAGCGCAACAAGCGAGAGATATCTCGACGCTTTCCAGCGAATCACCGGTTCACCTCTCCCAATGGAATTCCGATAAGTGAGTTTTGCTCGCGAAGGACTGGTATTCATCGTAATCGCAGCGGTAATCGCGACGGGGGCTTTCGGCCTCGCACTCGTGCGCCGGAGCTGGGTGCTCTGGCTTGTAGCCTTCATCCTCGTACTGCTTGCCCTCTGGGTCGCGTACTT
>JACDDZ010000012.1 GCA_013816695.1 Gemmatimonadaceae bacterium | reverse complement strand
ATAGCGAGCGGCGCGGCCACATAATCACAGTTGAAGACCCCATCGAATTCGTCCATCGCCATCAGGGCTGCATCATCAACCAGCGAGAAGTGGGGACGGACACCAAGTCGTTTGCAAACGCCCTCAAGTACGCCCTTCGTGAGGATCCAGATGTAATCCTGATCGGTGAAATGCGCGACCTGGAAACGATCCAGGCTGCGCTGACAATTGCTGAAACAGGTCACCTTGCGCTGGCGACGCTGCACACTAATTCCGCAGCGGAAGCAATTAATCGGATCATCGACGTTTTCCCGTCGCACCAGCAGTCGCAGGTGAGGGCGCAGCTCGCCTTTGTGCTCGAAGGGATCATCACCCAGACACTCGTGCCGAAACAGATTGGCCGTGGCCGAGCTCTGGCAGCGGAAATCCTCGTGGTGACGCCTGCAATCCGCGCCCTCATTCGCGATGACAAGATTCACCAGATCTACTCGTCGATGCAGTCGGGAAAGAAATTCGGAATGCAGACGCTGAACGATGCTCTCTACAATCTTTACATGAGCCGTGAAGTTTCCTCCGAGGATGCACTCCGGGTTAGCGGCGATCCCGTGGAATTCATGCGAATGATCGGCCAGGAGCCTGCGGACGGCGATGGCGGCAGGGCTCCGGGCGCAACGAGCACACCGCGCCCGACCTTCGGAACCAAGCGGTAGGAAGGAGGACCAATGCCGACTTTCACATACACAGCGAGGTCATTCTCCGGAGACCTGAAGACCGCAACGCTGGAAGCGCCGTCGCGGGACGATGTAATCGCGCAGCTTCGGCGCCAGCGTCTCAGCGTAGTGAAGATCGATGAGCAGGGTGGAAAATCGAAGGCGAAGGGCAACATCAAGATGCGCGACATCGTGATCTTCACCAGGCAGTTCTCAACGATGATCAACGCCGGCCTGCCCCTCGTTCAGGCTCTCACGATTCTCTCGGAGCAGACCGAGAGCAAGCCACTCGCTGAAGTCACTCGCCGCGTAGTATTCGATGTGGAGTCGGGACATACCGTTGCCGACGCGCTTTCCAAGCACCCCAAGGCGTTCACGAACCTCTATGTGAACATGGTTGCGGCCGGTGAAGCCGGCGGAATCCTGGATACAATCCTTCTCCGTCTTGCTGGCTTCCTCGAGAAGAACGACAAGCTTGTGCGGAAGGTGAAGGGCGCAATGATTTATCCGACGATGATTTTCGCCGTAGCATTTCTTGCAATCATCGTCCTTCTCATAGTTGTCATTCCGGTCTTCCAGACGATGTTTGCGTCGGTTGGAGTTCCTCTCCCGCTCGCAACCCGTGTAGTCATAGCGTTGTCGGTTGCCCTGAAGAGTTACTGGTGGGCACTTCTTGGTGGCGGAATCGGAATCTTCGTTGTAGGGCGACGCTACTATGCGACGCCCACAGGGAAGTACAACATCGACCGCATCATGCTGCACATCCCGATCCTCGGCGACGTGCTTCGCAAGTCATCGGTATCGAGATTCACCCGGACACTGGGCACGCTCATAAGCTCCGGAGTCAGCATTCTGGATGGACTCGAGATTACAGCCAAGACTGCAGGCAACCGCGTTGTTCAAAATGCAATCCTGGAATCACGCGCGTCGATCGCCGGCGGAGAAACGATCGCAGGTCCCCTCCGAAAATCCGGTGTGTTTCCGCCGATGGTTATCTCCATGATTGCCGTAGGCGAGCAGACAGGCGGTCTCGACGAAATGCTTTCCAAGATTGCCGACTTCTACGATGATGAGGTCGACGCTGCGGTCGGGAACCTACTGGCCATGCTCGAGCCCCTCATGATCGTATTTCTCGGCGTGGTGGTTGGCGGAATGATCGTCGCCATGTACCTGCCGATCTTCGACATCATGGACGCCGTTAGCTAAAGCTACCGGCTGTTCTCGGTCATCAGCCCGAGCTTGAGGGCGAAGTCGACGTAGCCCGAACGATGGGCCAAGCTGACTGAAAGCAGGTGCGCGCGCTTTATGAATCCTGGATGCGGTCGAGAATCACCATGCCGGAAAACCGTTTCATCTCGTTCCTGATCTTCGGCGGATACAGTTTCATCACAATTCGCCACAGCCACATCATGCGCATCTCGCGCTTGAGCCGGCGTGCCTCAACCATGCTCGGGATGTATCGGAGCTCTTTCCATCCGTACCGCTCAAAGAATTTCGTCCCGTCGGCAGGCGCGAACAGGAATGGAGCATTCCCGTTTTGCACACCCTTGCCCCACATTCTGTTTATCATCTGCAGCAGGCGCGGGCTGGCGAGGTCGATCATCATCCAGCGGAATGAAGCCTGGGTATGCAGGTCGGTGATGAGCGCGCCAACAGCTTCCGGGGGCAGGTAAACAAAGAGCCCCTCTGCGAGGATAAGCGCGCGGGAATGCCTCGCACCAAGTTGGGAGAATAGTGCGCGCCGACGGGGTTCATCTCGAAGATCCATGGTCACGGCTTCGTAACTGCAGCGTGGAGTTTCACCCGCAAGCTCGCGTGCCTTGTGATTGAGAATTCCCGGCAGGTCAACATCCACCCAGTGTAGCGTTGGTGGGAGATCCAGCCGCCATGGCCTTGCGTCCAGACCGGCCGCCAGATTTACGACCAGGTCTACACCGTGATTCTTGGTGTAATCAAGTACAACCTCGTCGAACACCTTGGTCCGGACGATCATGGGCCAGGCCATCTCCTTCCCGCGCGGCATTCTCGAAACAATCGCCCGCCCGCGTTCACCCGAGAGGCGTGCTGCAAAGGGATCGTTGAAAATCGCATCGGTGCGCGACGTTTCCATTGCGCGGTATTCCGCCACCCAAAGTGCAGTGTCGGAAACGTTCTCTATTTGTCCTGCGTTGGTCACTATTGCCAGTCCGCGATGAACAGGTTGGTTTCGTTGGGTTTATTGGCGTGGCGATTCGATGCCCAGATCAGTTTCTTACCGTCCGGGCTGAACATCGGGAATCCGTCGAACGACTCGTCAAACGTCAGCTGCTCGAGTCCGGATCCATCCCGGTTCACTGTGTACAGGTCGAAATTCCCACTGCGCGGATTCTTGTAGTTCGACGAGAAAACAATTCGCTTTCCATCCGGCGTCCAAGACGGACCGAAGTTGGCACCGCCAAGGTTGGTAATCTGTCGCTGGTTGGAACCATCGGCGTTCATAAGGAACAGCTCGACCTTGCTTGGCCGGACCAGGCCCTGCGCAAGGTAATCCCGATACTGCTGCAGCTCCGGACCCTCGCGCGGATGATTCGAGCGATACACAAGTTCCTTTCCATCAGGTGACCACCATGCACCACCATCATAGCCAGGCGTATTGGTCAGGCGACGAACATTCGATCCGTCAACGTTCATTGTGTAGATGTCGAGATCTCCATCCTTCAACGAAGTGAAAACAATTCGCTTTCCATCGGGCGAAAGAACGCTCTCGGCGGTATACACGTCGTTGTGTGTGAGGCGCTTGAGTTCGCTGCCGTCACGATTGACAGTGTAAATGTCGTAGCGATCCAACGGCCATACGTATCCTTTGGAAGGATCGGGCCTTACCGGGCAAACGGCATCGTGCGCGCTTGTCGACGCGAAGAGCAGTTTTTTCGAGCCTGGGAAAAACCAGCCGCATGTGGTCTTTCCACGGCCGTCGGAAATGCGGCGCAGGTTCGAGCCATCCGCTCGCATCACCCACTGCTGGTCGCATGGGTGATCTCCGTGGGTCGCCTGAAAGGTGATCCACTGACCGTCTCCGCTGAAATACGCTTCGGCGTTCTCACCTGCGAATGTGATCTGGCGCACGGTCGCGAAGTGAACCTCTCCCCCGGCCGCGCTGATAAGCGTTGGAGTGCCTCCAAGCAGAGTGGGCGAAACGTCGGGATTTAAGGCCGAAATGGGCGCCTGCGAACAGGCAGTAGACACTAAAACAGCGCCCCAAAGCGCAAGAAAGTCAATTCTCATAGATACAAAGTACTATGCGGAATTAGTTGTAACATCCGTTTATGTTGATGTCGGGTAAAACCATTTGCGGTTTCCCGCGTTCTAATGAAGAAGCGTTTGAGTTCCGACCAATCTCATTCCCGGGTAACCAGGCAAATGTCACTTCGTCGTTCGTCAGGAATTTTCGTCTTCGCTGTTGTGGCTCTGCTCATCGCTCCTGCGAGTAGTTTGTTGGCTCAGGCGCCACCAGCCAGAGGTGTTCATCCTACGCCAGCGCCTTCAGTGAAAGCGGTCAGGTTGAGCGGAAAAGTGAGTGTTGACGGAAATCTCGATGAAGCAGTTTGGCAGACACCCGCTCCGGCCACGGATTTTCGCCAGTCGCAACCGGACGAAGGCAAGCCGGCGACACAAAAAACCGAAATTCGATTCGCCTACGATGATGATGCTCTCTACATCGGCGCGCGCATGTATGACACTGAAGGTGCAAGAGGTGTTCGCTCGCGGCTGATGCGACGGGATGCGATGAGCGAGAATGACAGTGACCTTTTGATTTTCTACATCGACAGTTACCACTCCCACCAGTCGACATTCAACTTCTGGGTGAATCCTTCCAATTCCAAGCGCGACGGAACCGGGGATCCAACCTGGGATGCCGTCTGGGAATCAGCGACGAAGATCGATTCACTTGGATGGACGGCCGAACTCAGAATTCCGTACAGCCAGCTGAATTTTTCAGTCGCGAAGCAGCAGATCTGGGGCGTCCAGATAATTCGATTTGAGCACCGCCTGAATGAGCGTTCGCATTTTGCGTGGTGGGCCAACAATGAAAGTGGCGGCCCGCAGCGCTACGGTCACATCGAAGGAATCGAGATCAATAGCCGGCCAAAAGGCGCAGAGCTGCTGCCCTATGTCGTGGGCCGCTCCCGCTATATCCGTCCGGCGGACGCCACCAATCCATTTACCAAGTCCAACGATTCTGACTATCGCATCGGAGGAGACCTGAAATACCGGCTTACGTCGAACCTTACACTCAACGCGACTTTCAACCCCGATTTTGGTCAGGTCGAGGTCGATCCTGCGGTCGTGAACCTTTCAGCGTTCGAGACCTTCTTCCAGGAGCGACGTCCCTTCTTCATCGAGGGCCAGAACGCGTTCGCGTTTGGAAACTTTAGCTGCTTCTTCTGCAGCAATGTTTCGAACCTCCAGGTGTTCTACACGCGCCGGCTCGGCCGGGCGCCCCAGTTGTTTCCTTCCGCGACTTACGTTGACCAACCTGAAAACGCGACCATTCTCGCGGCTGGAAAGGTCACGGGCCGGACTGCCAACAACGTGCTCGTTGGAATGCTCGACGCAGTCACGCGTCGTGAAACCGCTCGCGTGATTCGCAGCGTGGGCGGTGCTCTCGTTGAGTCCACGGCCGAGGTGGAGCCGCTTACAAACTATTTTGTATTCCGTCCGCGTAAGGACTTCCAGGGCGGTGCGCATAGCGTTGGCCTGATCGCGACGTCCGTCGATCGTTTCAGCAGTGACTCGCTTGTGGATGCGAGGCTGTCGAGTAGCGCGCGGGAGCTGGGCTTCGACTGGTTCACATCAAAAAAGAATCGCGAATACACTTTCTTCGGTCAGTATGCGCTTTCCGACGTGCATGGATCAGCGACCGCCATAGATCGACTGCAGCGCTCGAGTGCGCGCTATTTTCAACGTCCGGACAGGGACGCGGCAGAAAACGGGTTTTTTTCAAGGAGCTACGACCCAACGGCGCAAAAGCTCCGAGGCTACGCGGGATATGCCCGCGTAGCGAAAGAGGCGGGGACCTACCTTGGCGAGGCGATGGTTAACTACCGCAGCCCCGGATTCGAAGTGAACGATATATCGTTTCTCGATCGTGCCGATTATTTCTGGATGAACATGAACATCGCCAAGTCGGTCACCAAGCCAGGCAGAATCTTCCGAAACTATTTCGCCGTGCTGAGCGCGCAGCAGCAGTTCAATTATGGCGGGGACCTGAATGACCGCCAGATTGCAGCGGGAATGTTCACGCAGCTCAGGAATTTCTGGGGTGCCAGCGCATTCGTCATTCGCAGCCCGGAGGTTTTCGACGAACGGATTTCCCGCGGCGGCCCCGTGCTCCGTACCTTCGGCTACTGGTTCTTCAACACATCATGGAACACTGACGCGAGAAAGAAGATCTCGTTCTCTGCAAGTCCCGCATACCGTATGAGGGAGCACGAGGAAGACAACTATCAGGTCAACTTCAATGTGACCTACAAGCCTTCGTCCAATGTCCAGCTTTCTGTGGGCCCGCAGTTTGTCCGTAACTGGAGCGCTGCCCAGTTCGTGACGTCTGGAGCTGACTCCACGGCCAGGAGTTTCTTCGGAAGGAGGTATATCTTCGCCGGACTCCGGCAGAAACAGTTCGCAATGAGCACGCGCACAAACGTGACCTTCACACCCGCGCTGACGCTCGAAGTGTTTGCTCAGCCGTTAATCGTTGCCGCTGACTACACGAAATTCCGCGAGTTCGTTGCTCCACGGCAGTCTACGCTGCACGACTTCACTCCGGCGCAGGTCACTTCAACGCAGGTCGGGGGTTCCACCCGCTACACTATCGACGCAGACGGTGCAGGACCGGCGCAACCGATCTCGTTTTTTAATCCGACATTCAATTTCCGCTCATTGCGGGGTAATGCCGTAATGCGCTGGGAGTACAAGCCGGGCTCGACACTCTTCTTCGTATGGCAGCAGAGCCGTTCGGGTACCGCGGCGGTCGGAGACTTTAATTTCAGCCGCGATCGCGAGGCGCTGTTTAGCGCGCATCCGGATAATATCTTTCTTGTGAAGGCGACCTACTGGATCTCACTTTAAGGCGCTTCGTTTCCGTAGTGACGTTGCAAGGATCACAATAACCATCAGGGCAAGTATGACAAATGACGACGCAATGCGGCTGAGATCGAGTCCGCCTTCCGTCGTCGGTTTTGTCAGCACGTCCCCGACAGTCGCTCCGAGCGGACGGGTGAGCACGTATGCAGCCCAGAATAGCACGGCACGCGAAAGTTTCGTGAAGTAATGTGCGGCGGCTATGAGCGCGAGCAGCGCTGCAAATACCAACGCCCCGCCTCCAAACCCCAGCCCCGTTGAACTGGCTGCAAAATCGCCCAGCGCAGTGCCAAGCGTGTTCGACACCAGGATCGTCACCCAGTAGAAAAGCTCGTTTCGCCTGGTCGTTATCCGGTCCACCGCGATGCTGCCTGTGGTCGCACGCCAGATTGCAAGAATGGCGATGACCAGCGCTAGCTCGGCGATGGATGATGCGACATATCCGAGCCCCGCAGTGCGATCCAGATAGTCCGATGTAGTCGTTCCCACGGTTGTTGTAGCAACGACGACTGCCCAGTATGCGAATGGGTGATACCGAGTGGTCGCAATCTGCCCTATGAGGGCCACGCAAAAAAATGCGAAAAAGATGACGGTGCTGACTGCATAACCCAGGTCGAGCGTCATGGAAAGCGCGTCCCCGCCCGTCTCTCCAACAGTTGTCGCAAGAATCTTCACAATCCAGAACGCGATCGTGATTTGCGGGACTTTGCTTAAGGCGAAAGTTGCCTTCTCGCCTGCTGTGCGATCAGTCGCCAAGTCAGTCCGTGAGTACTGGGAGATTCAAGTTGCTCGAGGGCGAAGGAACGTGCGAAACGTTCACGTCTATAGGTAGCCTGATACCATTGTGAGTCTGGACCACGTCGAGCAGACCCTGCCAGACGTTCGCGAACGCGTGACCAACATCCTGCGGAAGTTTCTCTTCTGAAAATCCCTTTCCGCCGGCAACCCAGAATTTTGGCTCTTCCTTGAATCCCGCCGCGTCGAAGACGTCGCTCACATCCGAGAAAATCATCACCGCGTTGTGGCTGTGCGTGTAGTAGCCCGGACGGAATCGCCCGTCTTCGAGAACTCGCGCCGTCCAGCTCTTGTAGTAATCCCGCATTCGCGTGGGAATTTTCTCCATGCGCTCCACGTCGAGAAAGATCACAGTACCTGCCGCAAAACCTTCTGCCAGAGTTGTTGTGATTGCATCGTTTGCATCCTTCGTCCCCTGATCTGCTGACACAAGCTGCACATCGCAGGACGATCCCCGGCGCGCCCGGGGTTCCAACACAGTGCGAACTGGCACCTTTATGGCCACGCGCTTTTTCACACGCTTGCCTCTAACCTTCACCGTTTTTGTCTGGTATTTCGTCACGTACTTCGTGACATACCGCTTGGCTCCAGGCACGGATCCCCAGGTCTGCTGACCGACATAGATCACCGCCAAACCCCAACCCATCGTCATGAGCTTTTCGCGCTTTCCGCTCCAGGACGGATCTTTATGGCAGGGTGCCGGCAGATAAAAGCCAACCCATTCAAACGGAACCGACTCGTCTCGCCAGGCGAGCATGGTCTGGTCCCCCGGATAGGAATAGGTATCGAAGCCCAAGTGAGTTCCCGGTCCCACGTTTTTGGCGATGTTCGAGACTGCCTGAGTGATCACATTTGATACGCCATCTGCAGGACCGTTAAAAATCCGGTTTCCGGTAAAAGACGCGGCAACAGCGACAAGACCGAGTGCAATCCCGGTCTTAACCTGCCGATTGTGCCTTAAGTGCCTTAAAACGCTTGTGAACATACGCTTATACCTTGCAAGCCGGGGTCCTGTTCAGCCCAAATTTTACTTTTCCCGGGCCTGTTTTCGCACCACCCGCACGGCCTTGATGTTCACGAACTCGTGAATTCCGTATTCGCCGAGCTCTCTCCCGAACCCCGAGTCCTTCACGCCGCCAAATGGAAGGCGTGCATCCGAGGCGACCATTCCATTGATGAACAGAAGTCCAGACTGGATGTCGCTGATGAAACTGGCGCGCTCCACTGCGTCATTAGTCCATACAGACGCTCCAAGTCCGAAACGGGTGCTGTTCGCGATGGCGATGGCGTCCTCCACATTCTTCGCCGGAAAAACACTCGCAACGGGACCAAACATTTCGTCTTCGGATGCCGGACTCCCCAGGGGAATGTCTGAGAGAACTGTCGGCTGAAAAAAGTTCCCTGCTCCGCTCTTTCGCTTTCCACCAGTCAAGACTCTCGCGCCCGCTGCAACCGTCGTTTCTACCTGCTTCTCGAGTTCATCCACACCCTGCTCCGTTGCCAGGGGGCCAATCTGCACCGACGGGTCCATTGGGTCACCCACCTTCAGCAACTCAACAGCTTTCACGAATCCTTCGATGAACGCGTCATGAATTTTTCGATGCACAATGAACCGTTTGGCTGCAATACAAGACTGTCCGTTGTTGATCATTCGAGCAGTCACCGCCGTTTCAACAGCTTCGCTAAGAATCGCCGACGGCATCACAATGAACGGATCACTCCCACCTAGTTCCACAACGCACTTCTTCAGGTTCCGGCCGGCGACACTGGCCACCGCTCGTCCCGCGCCTTCGCTTCCGGTGAGTGTGACCGCTGTAATCCGGCGGTCTGCGATCAGCGAATCCACTCCGCTTGCAGGTATCAGTAGCGTCTGAAAGATCCCCTCGGGGAATCCCGCCTCGAGAAAAACAGCTTCAATCGCCAATGCACATTGAGGAACATTTGAGGCATGCTTCAGCAGTCCGGCATTCCCCGTCATCAAGGTGGGCGCGGCGAACCGGAAGACCTGCCAGAAGGGAAAGTTCCAGGGCATTATCGCCAGTACGACTCCGGTGGGCTGAAATGCAACCCATGCCTCACCGTCCTCCACAGCAACTTTGCGGTCGGCAAGAAACCGCTCTGCGTTCTCCGCATAGTACATGCACGCAGTCGCTGACTTCTCAACTTCAGCGATGGCCGCCGACAGTGGCTTTCCCATCTCCATGGTCATCAGGCGCCCAAACTCATGCTTTCGATTCAGCAGGATCTCACCGGCTCTGTGCATTGCAGCAGCTCGCGATGCTGGCGAATTCCGCCGGTGCGCGCGATACGCGGCATCGGCCGCGGCCACGCGGCGCTCAACCTCGGAGGCATTCATTGCCACGAAGGACTTGATGAGCTCATTATTGACAGGACTTACGCTCTGAATGGCCAACTTCATCCCGGTTTTGCGTTTCGGCAATCTACTGCTTTACCGACTCGCGCCGGAGCAGCCTTTGTTTCAAGTCTGCCCCCCATCGGTATTCACCTGTCGCGCCGTCACCTCGAACAACACGGTGGCAGGGAATAAGGACAGCGGCCCGATTGGTCGCACATGCGCGCCCCACCGCCCGTGAAGCATTTGGTTTGCCAATCGAGCGCGCAATCTCACCGTAGGTCCGTGTTTCTCCCACTGGTATTTTCCGAAGCGCTTCCCATACTTTCCACTGAAAGGGAGTGCCGCCAACGTCCAGATCGATCTGTTTCGCTCGTCCGCCTTCAACGAGCTTCACTACTGACGCAACCAGTTTGGCCTGCGCACTTGTTCCTTTCGTGAGAAGTGCCCGCGGAAATTCCGCGCGCAGCTGCTCGATGAGGTCGGTCTCTCTGGATCCTATCATCACCGCGCAAACGCCCTTCTGCGTCGCGGCCACTATCACCCGGCCAATGGAAGTCCGACTGATCCAGAACGTGATCTCGACACCCGCACCATCCTTTCGGTACGCCGATGGAGACATCCCAAGCTCGCGCTCCGCAGCCGCATAGCCACGAGACGGCGAGTTGAAACCGGATTCGTAAGTTGCCCTCAGCACACTTCCGCCCTTGCGCAGGTTTGACCTGAGCAGCGTCGAACGTTTTTTGGTCAGGTAGGCTTTTGGCGTCATTCCGACAATGCTCTTGAAATGCCGCTGCAGGTGGAACGGACTGACGCCTACCTGTTCGGCCAGTGATTTCAGGTCACTTCCATTTTGTGTGATTTCGCTGGCTGCCGAATCCAGCAGCGCTCGAGCCTCTATCACAGCTCGCTCAATCCGGGTCACATCCCGGCTTTTTGGCCTGCATCGGAGGCAGGCTCGAAATCCAGCTCTCTCTGCGTCGGGCGCACTACTATAGAACTGCACATTTGCACGCTTTGGCCGCCGCGAAGGACAGGAGGGCTTGCAGAAAACCCCCGTTGAACTGACTGCGTAAACGAACTCGCTATCCTGGCTCCGGTCGCGAATCTCCACAGCCAGCCATCGTTTCTCGTCTGCTGAATTTTTCATGGCTCTAATTTGGCCGGTGAGGCACTGGTCCGCGCTTCGGTTCTTGCTCTCAATGTCGGGCTCCGGCCCGTACGGGCATATTAAGCCCGTGCCCACCCTTCGGAACCCCATTACTGAACGGTTTTTCGACTCCCATTGTCTAACTCTTCGACAATGGCACAGACCCTCGCTGAGCCCGTTAGGGTGACAGAACAGCAACTGATTTCACGTGTGAGAGCGGGCGAACCAGCGGCGCAGCGCGAACTGTATGACGCGCATGTCGACCGGGTTTACCGACTTGCTTTTCGCCTCGCCGGCGATGACGAGCTCGCACGGGATTTTACGCAGCTGACTTTCATTCGGGCCTTCGAACAGATCGGGGGATTCCGTGCCGAATCATCGTTGTCAACCTGGCTCCACTCGATCGGAGTGTCGGTCGCTCTGAACGGTTTAAGAAAAGTGAAGCGCTTGCACACGCGCGAAGCATCACTCGAGGAGGCAGAAATGGTTGGGTCGGTGGCGCGCGAGGCAGATCCGGATCTGAAGGAACGCCTCCAGCAGGCCATTGACGGTTTGAACGAAAAATTCAGAACTGTGTTTCTGATGCACGACGTAGAAGGGTTCACACACGAGGAGATCGGCGAGTTTCTGAAGATTCCCGCCGGTACCTCAAAAACGCGCCTCTTCCAGGCGCGCGGAAAGCTCCGCGAGGAGCTCGCTGATTTCCGGGGAGACTGGGTATCATGACTGACGATCGCTTCGAACACATCATCCGCGACGCCGCACGGGATTACAATCGTCCGCCGGAGATCACTCCTCGCGAGGAGATGTGGGCTCGCATCCAGGAGGCGCAGCGCGCAACCGCAGCTGCGCCCGTAATGCGCGTAGAGCGCGGAGGTGCAACTCCCGAGCGCTCGTTCGCCAAACGAGCGCCGTGGCGGGCACTTGCCGCAGCGGCAGGAATACTGCTCGTTGCGGGCATCGGTATCGGCAGGCTCACGGGAGGAAACCCGGCTTCGGTAGTTCCGAAGACCGCAATCCCCCGGGTCGTCGCTGCAACACCGGCCGAAGAAACTCCGCGCGCGGCAACGCCAAATGCAAACGCCGACAGCGAAAGCGAACCTGTGGCGAAGTCCGGCCCCGCTTCACGGCGTGCAGCCTCGGATGTTCGTGTTGCATCTCTGCCCCTGTCACACAATGGGAACGCAAGACGCCCGGTGCGTAGCGAGCTCGATGTCGAAGCGAATCGCATGAACGCGACATACCAGCTCGCGTCCCTGCGTCACCTCGCAGAAACAGAAGCGATGCTAACCACCTTCCGCACCGATTCCGCAAACCGGGCAATGGATCCGGTAGTTGCAAAGTGGTCGCGCGACCTCCTCTCCAATACGCGCCTCCTGCTCGACTCGCCCGCAGCGCGCGATCCGCTGCGGAAGCACCTGCTCGAGGATCTCGAGCTGGTGCTTACCCAGATCGTGCAGCTCTCCAACACGCCGAACGCCAACGAGCGTGACATGGTCGAGAGCACTATCAAGGAAGGACATGTAATGACTCGGCTCAGGACCGCGATTCCCGCGGGCCGGCCACAGGGAACTTGAGGTTTATACAACAATGAAAATGAACAAACTCATGCTGACGCTCGCCCTCGGAGTGCTGGGCGTCACAACAATCAACTCGGCGGCAGCCTACGAACCAGCTGCTAAACGCATCTCGCAACAGGACCCCGCCGATTCTCTATATAGAAGTGGGAACGAGGCAATGCGGAATGGCAACTACGAGCGGGCAGCGGAGCTTTTCCGGCGCCTTACAGATCGGTATCCGTCTTCATCGTACGCGGACCGTGCCCTGTACTTCGAGGCGTTCTCGCTCTTTCGCGCCGGTGACACAAAGGATCTGAAAAGAGCGCTTAACGTTCTCGCCAACTACCAGATCAAGTATCCTGCGCAGTTCGCCAAGGGCGATGCAACAACACTTCGCATTCGTGTTTGTCAGGCACTCGCAGAGGGTGGTGATGAGGGCTGCGCTGTGATGATCACGACCAAGGCAGGCGGCGGATCGAGCGCCAGCTCGGCGCCCGGATCGGCCGCGGCGTCTTCGTCGTCCGGCGTTTCCGGTGCAGGCCGCGCGGCGAGTGGATTCTCCTACAAGTTCGAGACGCGCGACAAGAGTGGATGCCCGAACCAGGATGAAGACAGTGATGAGCGTATCGCGGCGTTGAATGCGCTCCTGCAAATGGATGCGGCGCGGGCCATGCCCATCCTCAAGAAAGTCCTTGCACGGCGTGACCCGTGCACCGAAGCGCTTCGCAGCAAAGCCGTCTTCCTCGTCTCGCAGAAGAACACAGTCGAAACTGCTGACATTCTCCTGAGCACTGCCAGGAACGACCCGAATGGGGAGGTTCGGCAGGCCGCAGTCTTCTGGCTGTCACAGGTTCGCGACGAGCGAGCCATAGACATGCTCTACGACATTCTCCGCAACTCGCGCGACGACGATCTCCGGGAAAAAGCGCTTTTCTCGCTCTCGCAGCATCACAGCACAAAGGGAACGCAGATCCTCAAGGATTTCGCGATGAATGAAACGCAGAGCAACGATCTGCGCGAAAAAGCAATCTTCTGGCTCGGCCAGAAGCGGTCCGCTGAAAACGCTGACTTTCTGCGCCGCCTGTATTCGACACTTAAAAACAACGACCTGAAGGAAAAGATCCTGTTCTCCCTTTCACAACAGAGGGGGATGGGCAACGATCAGTGGCTCATCGACGTAGCGCGGAACACCCGTGAGGACGACGAGCTCAGGAAGAAGGCATTGTTCTGGGCAGGGCAGGGAGGGGCAAGCATCGACCAGCTCATCGGACTGTACTCGCAGCTGCCTGAGCGCGAGATGCGCGACCAGTTGATCTTCGTGTTCTCGCAGCGCCGCGAGCCGGCTGCGGTTACGAAGATTCTCGACATCGCCAAGACGGACAAGGATCCGGAGCTGCGGAAGAAGGCAATTTTCTGGTTGTCCCAGTCCCGTGACCCGCGCGTTCAGGACTTCCTCCTCGAGTTAATCAACAGATGAGGACGATATCGATCTTCATGAGGTCCACTGCGATCGCCGGCCTGCTACTGGCCGCGACTGCCGTGACCGCCACGGCGCAGAGCATCGCGAGCCGCGTTGCCGGAGCAAGGAACGGATCGGTTCGCATGACATTCGCGGCACGACCTGACATCTGCGGACATTCTCAGGGGTTCAGTACGGACACCAAGTTCGAGCGCGGGCAAACCATCACATGGGAAGGGCGGACTTCACGGGACGTCGAATGGGACTATTCATGTGAGCATGGTCCGGCCCGCCTGGTGCTGGATGTAAGGGATGGATCGGTGACTGCGATCCGTGCATATGTGGGTGGGCGATGGCGCCAGTCTTCGAACGTCACCGACCTGGGGGAAGTCTCGCCCAGCGACGCGGCAGATTATCTCCTGACTCTTGCAGAGCAATCATCAGCATCTGTTGGCGATGACGCGATTTTCCCATCCACGATAGCCAACGGCGTTACAGTTTGGCCGAGGCTGATCCGCATCGCGCGGAATACGAATGTCCCCCGGCAGACCCGGCGCCAGGCCGTGTTCTGGATTAGCCAGGCCGCCGGCGAAGAAGCTACAAGGGGGCTCGATAATTTGGTGCTCGATAACACTGTTGATCGTGACGTGCGCGAACAGGCAGTGTTCGCACTCTCCCAGCGGCCGAAAGAGGAAGGAGTACCGGCTTTGATCAAGGTTGCGCGGACCAACCGCGACCCGGGAATTCGCCGTAAGGCGATGTTCTGGCTCGGCCAGTCCAATGACCCTCGTGCAATCGAACTCTTCGAGGAAATTCTGGCAAAGAAGTAAAAAATTCTTGCATGGCCGGTGAGGGAGCATGACATTGGCTCCATGACAGAATCCTCGATACAGGCGCGCGACGACAAACTCGTTCGCGCGCTTGGCGTTGGCGGGCTCAGCGCCGCAGTCATCAACATGACCATTGGCGCTGGAATCTTTGCCCTTCCTGGTGTGGTCGCCAACAGGCTCGGTGCAGCCGCGATTGTTGGCTACCTCGTCTGCGCCGCCGGAATGACTCTCTTCGTACTCTGCTTCGCGGCAGCGGGGAGCAGGGTTTCACTGTCAGGCGGATCCTACGGATACGTCGGAACCGCGTTTGGGTCCTTCGCAGGATTCATTTGCGGCGCACTCTTGTATTTGAGCGGCGTGCTCGCAACAGCAGCGGTCGCAAACATATTCGTGGACTCATTGCGCGAGCTGATCCCGGGCGTGAGCTCGACGACCATCCGCGTCCTGATTCTTTTTCTGCTCTACGCAACGCTCGCACTCATCAACATTCGCGGCGTCAAGCTCGGTGCGAAGTTTGTGCAAACCGCGACCGTGGCAAAGCTGCTCCCGCTCCTTATTCTCGTCTGCGTTGGAATTTTTTTCCTGAATCCCGTAAACCTCGCCTGGCCCGGGATGCCGCCGCTGAAGCTGGTAGGTGACACGGCAATTGTCCTGATATTCGCCTTCGTGGGTGTCGAGGTTGCCCTCACGTCGAGCGGTGAAGTGAAGGACCCTGCACGGACTGTCCCGCGCGCCATACTGCTGGCGCTCGTCGGCGTCACCACGCTTTACCTCATAATCCAGCTGGTCGCGCAGGGAGTGCTAGGGTCCGAGCTGGGAAAGAACACAACCACGCCGCTCGCCTCGGTCGCCAACATAGTGCTCGGCAATGGAGGGCGTTTGCTCGTTCTCGCCGGTGCAGTCATCTCCACCTTCGGGTACGTACTGGGCGACATGCTCGCAACACCGCGCGCGCTCTTTGGAATGGCGAACGACCGCATGCTTCCCGACTTTCTCTCGTTCGTTCATCCCGTTTTTCGCACGCCGCGCAACGCGATCGCAGTGCATGCAATCATTGCATTCGCACTTGCCGCCAGCGGAAGCTTCGAGCGGCTGATCATCGCTTCCAACCTCGCAATCCTTACCATGTACTTCCTTTGCGCTCTCGCTGTCATCCAGCTGCAACGGAAAGACGTGCGAAGAGAGGGAGTACCCTTCAAACTTTGGGGCGGACCGGCCATTCCAGTCGCTGCGTGCGCTTTCGCCGTGTGGCTTGCATCGCACGCCGAACCGCAGGAGTTCGCGGCAATAGGAATCGCGCTTGTTATCGCAGTCGTAGTCTACTTCATCATGCGGAAATCGGCCGGGACTACCGACCCAGCCTAAGAGCCTCCGGCTACTGCCCCGCTCCTGCGAAATCAGGAATGCGGGCGGCCTTGCTGATCGCTGTCACTGTCTTCAGGACCGGGCGCACATCTTCCATCTTGTTTTGTGTGCTCAGTCCTTCCGCGATCAGCATTCCCGTTACTGCGTATCCGTACGGGATTCCGTACGACGGGCGATCCACCCAGTCACCGCGCTTGATCATCGCAGCTGGACCTCCGAAGATCTTCCAGAGCTCATGACTCCGCTTGACGTCCATCATCCCGCCGCCAATCCGCA
>JACDDZ010000011.1 GCA_013816695.1 Gemmatimonadaceae bacterium | reverse complement strand
CTGTCTTCAGTTTACCAACTCTAATTAGTGTACTGAGCATGGTTTCCGAGATCGATCTCGTAATTGTCGGAAAAGTCCGCAAAGCGCAGGGAATCAAAGGCGAATTACTCGTCGAATCCCTCAGCGACTCCGGAGAGAAGACATTTTCCGCAGGCCGGCGGCTTATTGCCGGCACCGCAACCGGGGACGTTTTGCCCCGCCCGCGGGGAATGCACGGAGACGGTCCTATCGAGCTCACTATCACGAGGTCGAGACCATTCAAGGGTGGGTGGCTGGTGATCGTGGAAGGAGTCAATGATAGGACGGACGCCGAAAAGTGGCGCGGAAGGTATTTGCTTGCCCCGCGTTCCGAGTTGGATCCGCCGGGCGAAAACGAGGTGTATCTCCACGATCTCATCGGGGTGGCGGTAGAGAACTCCGCCCACGAGGAAGTGGGGAAGGTCACCGGATTTTATGAACTTCCGCAGGGATTGATGCTCGAGATTCGCAGTGAGAGCGGTGACTCGCTGCTTCCATACCGCCCTGAAGTCATCGCGCATGCGGACATGGAACGCCGTGTCCTCACCCTCGGTGAAGGCGTAGACTTAATCTCCTGATGCCGCTCAAAATCAATGTCGTCACGATCTTTCCGGAGTTCTTTCAGGGGCCGTTGTCGCTGAGCATTCCGTCGCGTGCATCGGCGGCGGGAAGCGTCAGGTACAATCTTGTGGACCTGCGGGACTACACTCATGACAAGCATCGTACTGTCGATGATGCTCCGTACGGCGGCGGAGCGGGCATGGTGATGAAGCCAGCTCCCTTCTTTGAGGCGGTAGAGTCACTCGGAGCCAGAGCTCCGATCGTATTGATGTCAGCCCGTGGCCGGCAATTTTCGCATGCAGATGCGATTCGTTTTTCGGAGGGCGATGAGCTGACCATTCTGTGTGGGCACTACAAGGATGTTGACCAGAGGGTGGCGGATCATCTGGCCACTGAGGAGATGTCGCTGGGAGATTTCGTTTTAAGTGGTGGCGAGCCCGCGGCGCTGGCAGTGATCGACGCTACGGTGAGGCTCCTCCCCGGGGCGATGTCGGACCTGGACAGTGCCCGGTCGGACTCTTTTTTCGACCGGGGAATCTCGGCGCCGAGCTATACGCGGCCGCCCGACTTTCGAGGTTTCGGGGTGCCGGAGATCCTCCTTTCCGGGGACCATGCCAAAATCGCTAAATGGCGCGAGGAGGAGGGGAAGCGGCTTACAAAGACTCGTGGCCGGCCCCCGTCGCAGTAGCTTGTTGTTAAGGCCTCAGAATGCTATAATTCAAGGCTACACACGACTTTACACCTCCCAGGCGATCCACGCCCAGAGTATTTCATATGCATATTTTTTCCGAAACCGAAAAGCAGTGGCTCCGCAGTGACATTCCAGCTTTCCGCGCCGGCGACACGCTTCGTGTCAACGTTCGCGTAAAGGAAGGCGAAAAAGAGCGCGTTCAGGCCTTTGAAGGCGTCTGCATTGCCCGTCGTGGATCCGGTGTCAGCGAGACCTTTACGGTTCGCAAGATTTCCAGCGGAATTGGCGTAGAGAGAATCTTCCCAGTGCACAGCCCCATGCTTGCAGGAGTAATTGTTGCGCGCCGTGGCCGTGTTCGCCGTGCGAAGCTTTACTATCTCAGGCACCTGACCGGCAAGGCAACGCGCATCAAAGAGCGCAAGGTGCGCGCAGCACAGACCGACGAGTCCTGACAATCGACCCCGCGAAATGACCGCCACCGAAGAACCGGGCGGGCTATCGCGGGTGAAGAAAAAGGTCCCGCGCTATTCGCGCTGGACCAAAATCGAGCGCGACCTTCGCGCTGAAAATGGTCCGATGCTCGCCGGCGTCGATGAAGTCGGTCGCGGACCGATAGCCGGACCGGTCGTGGCGTGCGCCGTGATAATGCCGCCAGACGAGCGAGCGATAAGGGGCGTGGACGACTCCAAGAAGCTCACCGCCAAAGAGCGTGTAAAGCTCGCAGAGAAAATCCGCACGCATGCTGTAGCCTACGCGCTCGGCGCCGCGTCGGTGCGCGAGATCGAGCGACTGAACATCTACCAGGCGAGCGCGTTGGCAATGCACCGCGCACTTTCCCGTCTCAAAGTCCGGCCTGATCATGTAGTAATCGATGGAAAGACGATGCGCTCACTGCCGGTTGCCCATACGGCTGTAGTGCATGGTGATGCGCGCTGTTTCAGCATTGCATGCGCATCCATCCTGGCCAAAGTCTGCCGCGACGAGCTCATGACAAGACTTGCGGTGAAGCATCCCGGTTACGCTTGGGAGCGGAACGCAGGCTATACGGTCCCCGATCACATTGCCGGCCTCGATGCATTGGGCATCACAGTTCATCACCGCCGCAGCTTCGTGCGCGTGAGCCAGCTGAGACTGGATTTTACATCCGAACTGTTGATCGTCGACGCCGGCCAGGATGCGCTTCCTGCATGAGTAGCCCCCTCGTTGGAATAATCATGGGGTCGAAGTCCGACTGGGAAACGATGCAGCACGCTGCGGAAACGCTCGAGAAGCTTGGCGTCCCATTCGAGCAGCGAGTCGTTTCCGCACATCGTACCCCTGATCTTCTATTCGAGTATGCCGAAGGCGCCGAGGCCCGCGGGCTCGAAGTGATAATCGCGGGGGCGGGCGGGGCTGCGCATCTTCCCGGCATGACTGCCGCCAAGACTTCGCTTCCGGTGCTTGGTGTTCCAGTCGAGAGCAAGACGCTCAAGGGCATGGACTCGCTGCTCTCGATTGTGCAGATGCCGGCAGGCGTTCCCGTGGGAACACTTGCGATCGGAAAGGCGGGCGCGATCAATGCCGCGCTCCTCGCCGCTACAATCGTTGCGCGATCGCACCGTGAATATCGCGCGGCATTGAGTGCTTTCCGGAAGACACAAACGGATTCTGTGCTCGCTTCGCCGGATCCCGCGGAAGGCTCATGAAAGTCGGCGTGCTTGGCGCCGGACAGCTGGGACAAATGCTCGCACTCGCCGGCCGGTCGCTGGGAGTCGAGTTTCGTTTTTTTGCGCCCGATGCAGGTGCACCGGCCTCCAATCTCGCTGAGCAGGTCGTAGCAGAATACGAGAACAGGTCGGCACTCGAGCATTTCGCCGATGGACTCGATGTCGTTACCTATGAGTTCGAGAGTGTACCGGTGGCGTCGGTGGAATTTCTCGCGGAAAGAGTGACGGTGTATCCGCCGCCCCGTGCCCTGGAAACTGCGCAGGACAGGCTATACGAGAAGCAGTTTTTCAGGAAGCTCGGGATTCCCACTGCGGATTTTGCGGGAGTCGGGTTCATTACCGAGCTGCGCGAGGCGCTCGCAAAAGTAGGAGCGCCGGCAGTTCTCAAGACGCGGCGGCTGGGATACGACGGAAAGGGCCAGTTCGTGATCCGAACTGCATCGGAGATCGAGACTGCGTGGGTGCACGTTGGCGGTGTTCCCCTCATACTTGAAAAGTTTGTGGACTTCACGCGTGAGCTGTCGGTCATCGCCGTTCGATCAACTGCGGGGGACTATCGGTTTTACCCACTAGTGGAGAATCACCACAGTGACGGAATACTGCGGCTATCTGTTGCGCCGGCCCCATCGGTCAGTGAGGAGATGCAGGCGTGTGCCGAGGACTACGCGCGCCGAATCATGAACGAGATGGAGTATGTCGGCGTGCTTGTGATCGAGCTTTTTCAGCGCGGTAGCGAGTTGGTGGCGAACGAAATGGCACCCAGGGTTCACAACTCAGGGCATTGGACAATCGAGGGAGCAGCGACGAGCCAGTTCGAGAACCATTTGCGCGCCATCACGGGAATGCCGCTCGGCAACACCGAGCCGACCGGCGCGGCCGGAATGCTGAATGTCATCGGGACGGTGCCTGACTTCGCGCGGATCCAGCATCACGCCGACGCGTACGTGCACATGTATGGAAAGAAGCCTGCGCCCAAGCGAAAACTGGGACACGTAACCGTTCTTGCTGACGACATGCAGGGGGTGAGAAACAGTGTGGCTGATCTCCGGCGACTTCTTTCCAAGGGCGGGCTGTGATACCTCCGACAGACCTTGCGTTCGCAGTCCTGGTTTTCTCGTCACTGCTCGCGATAGTTAATCCGCTGGGCGCAATTCCTTTCTACATCACCGCAACCGAGAACTACGAGCCGAGGCACCGCGCCTCCACGCTTCGGCTTTCGATTGCAACTGGAATCGTGGTTCTTGTGCTGTTCGGGTTGCTCGGTACCGCGATTCTCCAGTTTTTCGGGATTACTACCTACGCCTTCCGGATCACCGGTGGAATTCTCTTCTTCAAGATTGGCTCAGACATGATCGAGGCCAAGGTTTCGCGCGAGCGCACCAGCAGTTCGGAGCGGAGGGAGGCAGTGCGGCAGGGCGAGATCGGAATTGTACCACTCGGCATTCCCATTCTGGCAGGACCAGGGTCGATCTCGACGATCATCACGCTGGCTTCGCAGGCGGACACAAAGTGGCAAATGGGCGCGGTGTATGGGTCCATCTTCGCCGTGATGCTCATTTGCTGGGCTGTACTCGCGATCGCGCCGCGCGTATTCAAGCGCCTCGGACAGACGGGTATCAATGTGATGACGCGCCTTATGGGGCTACTGGCGATGGTGATCGGCGTCCAGTTCGTCATCGATGGGGTACGAACCGTGTTTACCGAGGTTTTGAAGTAATCGGTTCAAACCTTTTGGGCATGCCGGTTATCAGACCCTGCAACAGAATCCTGACCGAAAAATCCGAGTGCTTGCACTGATGAATGAGACGCCGTCCGGAGGAATGGACGACAGCGCCGATGTGGCTTTGGCCGCGTCGGGGGACCGTCAGGCATTTGAGAGGTTGTACCGGAAGCACGTGAACCGGGTTTTCTCCGTTTGCACGCGGATGTGCGGGAGCCGGGTTACTGGCGAAGAGCTGACGCAGGACGTCTTTGTGAGGACCTGGGAAAAACTGCCGCAGTTCCGCGGTGAGAGTGCCTTCTCCACCTGGCTTCACAGGATCGCGATAAACGTTGTGTTGAATGCGAGGAAGAGCGATGGGCGGCAGGCTTCGAGAATAGATGAAGGGAGATCGGAGGACGTTGAGGAAGAGGGCGGTGGTGACGTGTTTGGTCAGCCCCGGTTGACGTTCGAGGCAGAAAGAATGGACCTGGAAAAGGCGATTGCCGCCTTACCGGCAGGAGCGAGAAAGATTTTCGTGATGCACGATGTCGAGGGTTACAAGCACGAGGAGATTGCGGAGATGTTCGGGATCACCTCGGGTGGCAGCAAGGCGCAGCTTCACAGGGCTCGTCTTCTTTTGAGAGAGGCATTGACGCGATGATGGAGAGAATGATGACATGTGGTTCGGTGGACGATCTTCTCCTCGAAATTCTCGAGGGAGACGTATCCGCTGGAACGAGCGCCGCAGTGGAAGCGCACGTGTCGGAGTGTGCGCGTTGTACAGCGCTGCTTCGTGACATGGGTCATGTTCGCGAAGCCTCAGCCGCTTTGGCAGACCTTGCGCCTTCCTCCGACCTCTGGAAGGGAATTGCAGCCCGCATCGAGACACCGGTTGTTGCACTGGGCGCGCGAAAGCAGAATCGATTTGCTCCGGTGTGGATTGCGGCAGCTGCCTCACTTCTTGTTGCGGCATCGTCCGGGATCACCTACTGGGTTACATCTCGCTCGATCGTCCGGGATGCACCGGCACAGAGTGTTGCCCAGGCGCCGCCCGCTACTGCAGTAAAGGTTGAAGATGTGGCTCCCGGCGGGGCCCGGCCTGTTGAGGAGAAGGAAGTCGTTTCTGCTCCGGTCCGGCAGAATATTGGGCGGCGAGCGGAAGCCGGTGTTGTACGCATGGTCTCCAACAGGCGCTCGGCGTTTGCGCCGGACACTGTTTTCGGATCCGAGATTGCCCGGCTGCAGCACGTGATTGCAGAAAGACGCAGTGAACTTGACCCGCAGACTGTCAGCGTCGTCGAGACGAACCTCAAGCTTATCGATGCGGCAATCAGGAGCAGCCGGGCGGCGCTGTCGAAGGATCCGGCAAGCGGATTCCTGAACCAGCAGCTGACGAGGGCGCTGGACAAGAAAGTGGAACTGTTACGGACGGTAGCGCTAATGCCGTCGTCGACATGAAGCACATACAACTGGACATGAAAATGAACTGGAAGAAGGCGGGGCTAATTGCGCTCTTTGGCGCGCTGCCGATTGTTGCGTCGGGGCAGGACTACGCGATTCGCCGGGCGCAGATCGACACTGTTGTGCCGCTCGAAAGGGGTGGCACTGTGGACCTGACGATTATCTCGGGCAGAATTCGCGTGACCGGATGGGATCGCCAGGACGTCAAGCTCTCCGCCAGCATCGACCGCGGGTATGTACGAATGGATGCGGGGATGTCGCGTGTTCGTCTCAGTGTCGAGGGTGATCGTGGCCGCGCTGGAGAAGCTGTTTTCGACCTTTCAGTCCCGCGCGGAACCCGTCTCGTAATGAACAGTGTTTCCGGTGACATCGTCAGCGCCAGGACATTGGGCGAAGTGAACGCCGAGTCGGTGAGCGGGGACATTGAAATTTCCGACGTACTACGGAGGCTCTCGATCGAGTCCGTTTCAGGAAGCCAGAAGATTACAGACGTGGTCGGCGACGTGCGCGCCGCGGCAGTGAGTGGTCGCATAGAGATGGATAACATCACCGGTGACATCGACGCGGAGAGCGTCAGCGGCCGCGTGATAATGCTGGACGTGAAGTCGAAGTTCGTCAAAGCTGGGAGCGTCAGCGGAAGGGTTGTATTCGCGGGTGCAATCGACCCTGCCGGCCGGTACGAGTTCGAGTCCCATTCCGGCAGCATTCGCCTCGCAGTTCCCGAAAACACCGGCGCGATGCTGCGTGTGGAAACTTTCAGCGGTCATGTCGAGAGTGATTTCCCCGTGACGCTGCAGCCCAATCGCGGGGGGCAGAATCGATTCGAGTTCCAGATTGGAAATGGCAGAGCGCGGATTTCTGCCGAGTCATTCAGCGGTTCAATCAACATTATCCGCGGCACAAGCCGCGATATTTCGGGAGAATAGATGCGGAAATTGATTCTTGCACTGTTGGCTGCGGTATCCGTCAGTGCCGGTGCGCAGCAGCGGCTTGGGCAGGACACCGAATCGTGGCGGTTCGAAACCCGCGTGGATGCGGGAAAGTGGGTTCGCATCTATAACCTGAACGGAAGCATCGAATTCACGGCAAGCCCGGACAACCGGGTTCACATAATTGCCGAGAAGAACACCCGTCGCGGAAACGCGCGTGACGTGTATTTCGAGGTTGTTCAGGTGAGTGGTGGACTGACTGTCTGCGCAATTTTCCATGAAGACACGCGCTGCGAAGAGGATTCCTACAGTACGCGGAGCCGCAACAACGAGCAGAATCACGTGTCAGTCGACTTTCGTGTTCAGCTTCCCCGGAGCTCGAGGTGGCAGGCGAGCTCGGTAAACGGTGGAGTTTCTGTTCGCGATGGGGGCGAGGAAGTTGTTGCCAAGTCGGTGAATGGAGGGGTTTCGGTCTCGAATGCGCGTGGTCCGGTCCGCGCCAGCACGGTCAATGGCAGCGTCAATGTCACTACGTCTGAAGGCCCAGTGAGTGCAACCACCGTGAATGGCAGCGTGACAGCGCGGATGGATCGCATCTCCGGTGACGAAGACATGAGCTTCAGCACGGTGAACGGATCCGTGCGTGTTGAAGTGCCGAAAGATTTCGATGCCGATGTGCGGTTCGACACGATGAACGGGACGATCAGCAGCGACTTTCCCATCAAGCTGTCTGGACGTTTCGGTCCACGTCACGCGGAGGGCACCATCGGTCGCGGGGGACGCAGCATCCGCGCGAAGAGTGTCAACGGCAGCGTAATACTGAGGACTCTGTGATGAAGAAGACTTCGATTGTCGGTGCTGGACTATTTTTTGTTGCTTCGATTCTTGGCGGGCAATCCTCGCCGCGCGACAAGGGCGTCGAAGCGTTCAAGGCCAGAAAATTTCCGGAAGCCCGTTCGCTTCTTCAGCCCTTGTCGTCACGCGATGCAGTAGCTGCCTACTACATGGGGCGCATGGCTGCCAACGACGATGACCTCGACAGGGCAGTCGATCATTTTGAGAAGGCAGTGGAGCTGGACGGGCGGAATGCCGAATACTATGACTGGCTGGGTCGCGCTTATGGCAGCAAGGCACAGAAAGCCAGCAAGCTCAAGCAACCGTTTCTTGCCCGGAAAACCAAGAATGCATGGGACAAGGGACTGTCTATCGATCCGAACAACCTCGATATCATGGAAGATCTCGTTCAGTACTACCTGCAGGCCCCGGGGGTACTGGGCGGCAGCAAGGACAAGGCGCGCGAGATGATCAACGAGGTAAAGAAACGAAATGCGTACAGGGGCGCCGTTCTTTCGGCCAGCATATGCAACTCCCGGAAAGACAATGCGTGTGTGGAGCGGGAGATCAGGGCCATCATCGCGGCCTATCCAGACAGTTCCGGATCCTACTCGTCGCTTGCTGCTTTTTACGCAAACGCGAAGCAGTATGAAAGGGCGTTCGAAGTCATAGATGGCCGGCTAAAGCAGAAGCCAGGTGACATGATGATCCAGTATTCGCTGGGGCGCACGGCGGCTCTGTCGGGTCAGCAACTGGATCGCGGCGAGCAGGCACTCCGGAACTACATCGCGCGGCCGCCCGAAAACGGGGTTGTCGCAGGCGCCCATGTGCGCCTGGGGATGATCCTCGCAAAGAAGGGGAACAGGGAGGGGGCGCGCCGGGAATTTCTAACGGCTCTGCAGATCAACCCGACGAATCAGGACGCAAAAACGGAACTGGCGGCGCTCGGCAACCAGTGACAGGATGCATGCGATGCATAAATTTCGCGCATGAATCCAGAGCCGTTGTTTGAGTGGCGCGACGTAGTACTCGAGTTCATCAGCTTCGTTGCCTCGTTCCTCGCAACTGGTGCCATCGGTTTCCGATTCTTTGTTGAGCGTGGGCGTGGTGCGGCCAGCCATTCGAATGCATCCGATGAAGCGCGAGTCTATTCGGATGCGCTGAAAAGGGCCGCCCTCCTTGGGCTCGCGGGGGCGATTGTGACAGCCATCCTCATTTCGCAGCGACTGCCGGAGAGTGCACAGCGAGCACACACTGACCTGGGTGGGTTGCTTCGCACAAACATGATGACGGCGTCGCAGGTTGGCCTGCTGATAGTTGGAATCATTGGACTGGTGATTGCCTCGCGTGGAATTCGGGCTGGATGGTACTTCGCACTGCTGGGCTTTGTCGGGAGCCCTGTGCGCGGGATTTTCAGCGGAAACCTTCTCCGCCTTGTAAACCCGATGCATCAGTTATTCGCCGGGTTATGGATTGGAACTCTGCTGATTCTTCTTGCCGCTGGAATAGGCACGCTTCTCAAGAGTGATGCAGTGCGGGCGAAGCGCGGGACGATCGCCGCCGACATGGTCAATTCTTTCTCCCCGTTTGCGCTTTTCGCTAGCGCGGGTGTGGCGATATTCGGGGTGATCACTGCGTGGCGGCACGTCAAGGTGCTGTCGAATCTTTGGAGTACACCATACGGGTATGCGCTAATCGCCAAGCTTTGTGTAGTCGCAATTGTTGTCGGATTAGGCGCCTGGAACTGGCGGCGTCAGCGTCCGAGGCTTGGGTCGGAGGAGGGGCTACACAGCATTAATCGATCTGCGCGCGCGGAACTGACAGCAGCGGCGGTAGTTCTCGCAGTAACTGGAATTCTTGTCAGCATCCCCGCGCCGCGCCGGCCCCGGGACTGTCCGCCCGGCGTCCGCCGCCTGGTGCAAATGGGCCTGTGCAACCGAACCCGGCGCCATAATCAAGGGACATTTGAGAGCAAAAACCCGGCGCGGAAGCGGTCCATCCGTTAGCTTGCGTAATACTCTCCAAGGTGCTGCTTTGAAGGAATTTCAGTTCGAAGACGCAGGTCATAAGTTCCGTTGTGAGCGTGGCTCGTCCCCGGGTACACCCGGAATCGATTGGTGGTGGATATCCCTCGATGGCGACGCCCAGCGTTATGCAGCGTTTCGCAGCGAGACAGGCGACACCATTGCTTCCCTGAAGCCGCGGGTTGTCGCTTTCTATGCAGAAGTACTCGCGATCCGGGCACGGCCCCGCATTCTTCGGCCTTCATGGTCCCAGAGAAAGCCCGCCGAAGCTGCAGCTACGACCGCCGCCGCCAAGCCCTCTGAACCAGCTCCCTGATCCAGCAACGGGTTGGTGGTTTGGGTTGTATGTGGTTGAACTTTTCATAGTGAGGAATCGTGGGTTTCGAGCAATATCACGAACCGCCTGAGGAGCTTTCTGACGAGATACGCACCTTTGCGCGGATGATCACCTCACTGACGGAAGAGGCTGAAGCGATTGGCTGGTACGAGCAGCGGATTTCGCTGGAGACTGACAAGGAGGCGAAATCCATCATGGCCGACGCGCAGAAGGAAGAGTTCAAGCACTTCGCCATGGACCTGGAGTTTCTGCTGCGTAGAAAGCCGATCTGGAAGGCGATCATGAAGGGGACGCTTTTCAAGAAAGGCAGCATCACCAAGAGCGCGGACGAAGCAGAAGAGGAAGCGCCAGACCCGCCTGAAAAGTAGGCTCGTGTCACTAGAGCACCGACCCGTTAACTTTATCGGGCTGTCGACCCGGTAGCTCAGTTGGTAGAGCAACGGACTTTTAATCCGTAGGTCGCGGGTTCGAGACCCGCCCGGGTTATTCTGCCTTCCCACGCACTGACAATTGGCGGTGCTTTATGTTATATACCTAGCATAGCGGGCGTGTCTGCCTGCCTGCCTGAATCATCGTTGTCGTCGACAGGATGATCCAGAATTACTATGTCGATGAGCGAGTGGTGAATGCGCTCAACCGCCTGCCAGACGACATAATGTCGCCCGACCTGCCAGCCTCAGAAAAGACTGCAAGGGAGCTGATCGACAGCGAGCAAGTTGCCGGCGACGGCGATCTTGCACGCGCGACGGCAGCTTGTAACGCCGCCGAAAAGCTGTATGCAGCACTCTCGCGCTGGATTGGACGGGATGGCTGCCATGCGCTTTTTGTGCGTGCGCAGACGCAGGCGGCAGATCAACATCCTGCCCTGGAAGTGCTACAGCTTCGAGTGAGAGAAGAGCCGTACGTTTCTTGCGTCGAGGAAAGTATCAAAGGTTTCGGAGATTCAGCGACAGCGGCCGCAATCGAGGCCATGCTGGCGGCTACGATTTCATTGCTTGGCCGGTTGGTCGGGGACGACATGGCAAGCAACCTAATCGAGCGAAGCATTCCACATGACGAGCGTGAGAAGAACGGCTCGGACCGGAGACTGAAAGTATGAAGTCCGACAAGCCGGATATAATCAAAAACATCAAGACCTGCGTACCCGGTCTCGACGCTGTGCTCGGTGGAGGATTGCCCGAGTTCTCATTCAATCTTGTGGCCGGCGGACCGGGGGCAGGGAAGACCACGCTCGCAAATCAAATCATGTTTGCGAACGCGACGCCCGAGCGTCCCGCGATTTATTTCACTGTGCTTGGCGAGCCTACTCTCAAAATGCTTCGCTACCAGCAGCAGTTCAGTTTCTTCAACGCTGCGCTGGCAGGTTCGGCGATTCACTTTGTGAATCTCACCGAAGAAGTGATTGGCGGGGATCTGAGTGGCGTGCTGCAGAGGATAATTGCCGAAGTTGAAAGCACAAAGCCGGGCATCATCGTCGTGGATTCCTTCAGAACCATAGTTGGCCGCACTGCAGACCCAGGACAGCCGCCTGAGATCGGAATCGAGCAGTTCGTTCAGCGGCTGGCCTTGCACCTGGCGAGCTGGGAAATCACGTCATTCCTCCTGGGCGAGTACCCGGAAGAAGAACAGCGCAATCCCGTGTTCACTGTCGCAGATGGAATTCTCCTTCTGAACCAGGCAACCGATCGCAACTCGGTCGTGAGGAAGCTGCAGGTCGTCAAGTCGCGCGGGCGTGCGCCGATGCCAGGTCTCCACACTTTCAAGATTACGGATGATGGGCTGCAGGTATATCCACGCATTCCGGAACAGACGGCCACCCGCAAGGTGCACAAGCGAGATCGCATGTCTACGGGCATCCCGGGCCTCGACGAGATGATGGGAGGCGGTGTAATCTCCGGAGATGCGGTGATGCTCACCGGCCCGGCTGGAAGCGGCAAGTCAACCGTTGCAACACAATTCATTGTTGCCGGCCTGAAAAAAGGCGAGACGGGCGTTATCGCTGTGTTCGAGGAGTACCCTGAGGAGTATCTCGCACGGGCAGATGCAAGAAATTCAGTAATCGGAAAGATGATTCGTTCCGGGAAGCTGGAGGTGATTTATCTCCGACCGCTGGATTTATCCGTGGACGAGGCGCTGTATTCGATTCTGGACGCGGTGGAACGTCTCGGCGCTAAGCGGGTTGTCATCGATTCGCTTTCAGGGTTCGAAGTCGCCCTGGCCCCGACGTTCCGCAACGATTTCAGGGAATCACTCTACCGGCTGGTGGGAACACTGACCGCTACGGGCGTCACCGTGTTCATGACCGCCGAAGTAATCGAAGGGTTCCGGGACATTCGGTTCACCAGCGAAAGAGTCTCGTTTATAACGGATGAGATCATCATCCAGCGTTACATAGAACTCGAAGGTTCGCTGAAGCGGGTCATGGCGGTAGTCAAAATGCGTGGAAGTGAGCACAGTCATGAGATCCGTCGCTACGAAGTGACCGCCAGGGGAGTCGAGGTTGGCGATTCTCTTTCGGAATACGAAGGAATCATCACCGGTACACCAACGCTTCGCCTTGCGCCGGGACTGGGCGGGGCACAAAAGGCAAGAGTCAAACGAAAGCGCTAGACAGCTACCTCGATGGGTCACCGTTCCCGTTTGCGGTCACGACCGGGGCCCGACACGAGCTTGTGTACGCGAATGCGGCATTTCTGGCGATTGCTGATGTTGGCGCTGATCTGGCTGCAGGTCGCCCAATCGCAGATGCTTTCAAGAGCGGAACCGTCGAAAAGGTGCACAGAGTCCTGAACGACGCGCTGCGCGGAGAGCCCGATGGGATCGTTTCCGAGATCGGCTCGACTAATGAAAATGGGGGCGGTTGGCGGTGCATCGCGTGGCTCGTCCCTGTTTCATACGGAACCGAACCCGAAGTGGCAATCGAGCTCCGCCCTTTGGCACGCATCGATGACACCCTGGAGCTGCAGCGCCAGGTTTCTGAGCGAATGCTGCTCAGCGCCCTGCGCGAACGCGGGTATGCCGAGGAGTGCGAAGATGCACGCCATCGGCTGGCGTTTCTTGCGGAAGCGGGCCGACTGCTGGCGGAGTCCGTGGATCAGACCAGCACGCTTGTGGCACTGACCAAACTCGCTATACCAACACATGGCGACTGGTGCATTGTAGACATTCTTGAAGAAGAAAACAGGATTCGGAGGCTGGGGATATATCACTCGGATCCGACCAAGCAGGAGCTCGCGCGTTGCCTGCTTGGCCGTTGGAACCCGGATCCCACCGACAATTTCGGAGCGCCGGCAATGCTGCGAAGCCACGAGGCCGTCGTGATTACCAAGGGTGTCGATGAGGCTATTGCGGCGACCGCCAACGGCGCAGACAATATCCGAATTCTGCGCGAGCTCGGTGTCGGTGCCCTGCTTACGGTCCCGCTGCTTGCGCGTGGCAAGCTGCTTGGGGCGATAACGTTCGTCTCGGAAAAGCATCAGCAATCCTATCCGCCAACTGAAATACAGCTGGCGGAAGACATAGCACTGAGAGCCGGCCTGGCTCTGGACAATGCGCAAACCTACGAAGCCGCGATCGTGCTGCGAAGAGCTGCAGAAACCGCCAATGCGGCAAAGACTGCATTTCTGAGTGCGATGAGCCATGAGCTGAGAACACCACTCAATGCAATCGGCGGTTATGTCGAGCTTCTCGACATGGGATTGCGCGGCGCTGTGACGAAGGAACAGCGCGCTGATTTCGCGAGAATCAAGTCGAACCAGCTGCACCTAACGGCCCTGATCACCGAAATCCTGAATTTCGCGAGGTCGGCGAGCGGAGGCCTGCCGTATTCCATTCAGCCGGTGAGCGCGGCCGACGCTCTTTGCCACGCGGTGGAACTGATAGAGCCGCTCTTCGCTCAAAACGGAATTGTGTTCGACGGCGTGACAGGCGACTCTGCGATCATCGCCCAGGCGGATCCGGAAAGACTGACGCAGGTTCTGATCAACCTGTTTGCAAACGCGATAAAATTCACGCCGAAGGGCGGGCGTATCAGCGCGGGCTGCGCTCTGGATGGTGAAACAGTGGTGTTCAACATAACGGACACCGGTATCGGCATAGAGAAGGAAAAGCTGGAAAAGATCTTTGAACCCTTCGTCCAGTTGAAGGAAACGTTTGCAGACAGGGAAAAGGGAATTGGACTGGGGCTGGCCATCAGCCGGGATATCGCCCGGGCTATGCATGGCGACCTGTGCGCCGAGAGCGTATTCGGAGAAGGCTCGACCTTTACATTGACTCTTCCCATAGCCGCGCCGGCCTGATCGACACTCGCCGTTTTTCGTTTTGACACATAGGTTATGTCGCGAACAAACCTGTTCTCCGAGGCGAACACATGATTTTGTATGCCGGTATTGCCCTGCTCGTGGTGTGGCTACTTGGCTTCCTGCTTCTCAAGAAAGTCGTTGGTGGCATCATCCACCTTGTGCTCCTTGTTGCGATTATCGCAATCGCATGGCATTTCCTCGCTGGAGCCTGACCTAGTCTGACTGTGCTGGTCGAGGGAAAAGGAGCGGCTGCACGCTGGCGCATACTCGCGCTGCTTTCTCTCGCAGTGCTGCTGGGAATGTCGGTCTGGTTCGCTGCGAATGCCGTTTCAGCCCAGATCGCAGCCCGCTTCGAGCTGGATTCAAGCCAGGTAGGCTGGCTCACTACCATAGTCCAGCTCGGCTTCGTCATAGGTACGGCGGCAATTGCGATGCTGAATCTCGCCGACATAATTCCGTCACGGCTGCTTTTCGCCTTCAGCGCGTTCATGGGCGCAGCAGCTAACCTCACACTTCTCATAGCGCCCACCTTCGCGACGATTCTTCTCGCCCGTTTTGCAACGGGAATTTTCCTCGCGGGAGTTTACCCGCCTGCGATGAAGATGATCTCGACCTGGTTCGTTTCTCAGCGGGGTCTGGCCATTGGGGCGATCGTCGGCGCGCTTACGATCGGAAAGGCCACGCCATTCCTGATCCACTCCATTCCGCAGGTCGATGTAAATGCCGTCATTGCGATCGCATCTGCATTTGCGGTTTCCGGAGCGCTACTCGTGCTGGCTGGGTATTCAGACGGCCCACATGCATTCGTACCGCGTCCGTTCTCCTGGCAGCTGGCCGGCACTGTGTTCGGCTCGCGAAAATGGAGGCTCGCTACCGCGAGTTATCTGGGACACATGTTCGAGCTTTATGCATTCTGGACATGGATTGGCGCGTTCCTGGCCGCCAGTATGGTCGCGACTACAGCGCGAATTTCGCTGCTGACATTTGTTATCATCGCGACCGGCGGTATCGGCTGCGTGTGGGGCGGAGTGTATGCGGACAGAAACGGACGGGAGAGGCTGGTGAGAATCGCGCTCCTGGTTAGCGGCGCGTGTTGTGTTGCGAGCGTGTTCCTGTTCGGTCAGCGGATGATACTTGTAATTCCTTTCGCACTCATTTGGGGATTTTTTGTCATCGCCGACAGCGCCCAATTCAGCGCGCTGGTAACTGAATCGGTTGAGTCGCATGCGGTCGGAACCGCACTCACGCTGCAGACTTCATTGGGATTTCTCCTCACGATGCTCCCCATGCAGCTGGTCCCCAGATTTGCGTCGGCGTTCGGATGGCGATTCGCACTGATATTTCTTGCACTCGGACCCGCCGCCGGCATCATTGCAATCGGAAGGCTGGCTCGACGCTCAGGTTAACGGTGCAGGAATGGCGAAGGCCTCGAAAAAGGTCTCGATGCAGTTAGTGACAATGTCTTCCTGCATTTTCAGGGGAGCTCTCACAGCTGCTCCCTCGAGAATACGCTTGACCACTATCAACATGGCCTCGGGCGTGCTCCCTTTGTCGCGCAAGTCACGTGAGAGCTCGCATGCATCGAGGACAAGCTGATCCCGGTTGAAGCTGCCAGCCTTCGCAGAAGTCGAAACACTGTTTGAAAATTTATCGTGAGGGGTCACTTTGAAAAGTTACTTTGCCCGATGGGAGAAGCGTAGCTCGTCTTACATATTGGCGATTGTTGTTGCCTTAGCCTGCGCTCCTGCAACGTTAGCGCCAACGCGACCTACGGGAATTAACACTTCCGAACGTGCGGTGGCGGACGACAGCATGGCTGACTCGCTGTTGGTCGAGCTCATCACACTGGATCCGGGTTTCGCGATCGACATGCGGTATTCGACAGCAAATAACTTCACGGGCGCCAAACTGCCGGGCTACGAGGCGAACAGGGCGTACTTGAGGAGGGAGGCGGCTACCGCACTCGCTGGCGTGCAGCGAAGTCTTGTAGCGCGAGGGTTGGGCTTAAAAATTCTTGACGCCTATCGGCCGGTTCGCGCTACGGAAGAAATGGTTCGTTGGACCGCGCGAGTGCACCGTCCTGAT
>JACDDZ010000261.1 GCA_013816695.1 Gemmatimonadaceae bacterium | reverse complement strand
AGCCGCGCTGCCACCTGATTCTCGCTTCCGACCCATTGGTGCCGAGCACGACGACATACCGGTCCGGACCCCGGACTTCAAGCCAGGTGGCGAGCTCCGCAGCTGGATCACGGAGCGCCGTTTCAGCGAGGTGGCGACGCTTCTCGAGATCCGCGAAGTACACATTCACCATCGTGGCAAGCGCAATTGTTACCACGGCAACCTGGTCATCGCGTACGAGGCGTCCGCTATCGGCGCGGCTCAAGCCCGCCTTTCGGATCGCGTTATCCAGCGAATAAGTTGTGAGGTAGGTCTCCTTCGTACCCTCGGCGAAGCCAGCCGCGTTTCCGTGATCCGAAACCATCCATACATCAGGTGCATTCCCTCGGACGGCCAGGGTATCGAGGACGCGATTGACAGTAGAATCCAATCTGGCGAGATAGTTCCAGAGTCCGTCCAGATGCGTGTGTCCCATCGCATCGGGTCCGGCGATGTATGCAACGTATCTCTCGCCGGTGAATTCATTCAGGATCGCCGACTCGGCTTCCTCAAGCTCGCGGTTGAAAACCTTCTCGCCGCGGAAGTACATCAGGGGCTCGATCAGCGGATTAAAGAAGTAGTCGAAGCCGCGCTGGTAGTTATAGGGAGAGGTCTGCCGCGCGATTACCTGTCGCGGGTCATCCGCTATTCTCATCTCATCGAGGTCGAACCAGCGCGATTCTATTGTATGCGCGTTGCCGCGGTCCCCGAATAGCCGACGTGTACCCATTATCTCAGTCCACGAAGGGTGGCTCATTGACGGATAGGGCGCTACGTGACGGGTTGAATGAGTAAAGCGCTTGAATAGTCCGCGGCGCTGGGCCTCCTGGAACGCCTCCCAACTGAGGCCGTCAACGGCAAGGACCAGTGTCCGTCTCGCCGGACCCGCAACGGGAGTTTGACCTTTCGTCCGAAACTCGCGGACCGCGAGACCCACAGCTACGAGCAAAGCTGCGACGAGAACGCCAGAGAATATCTTCGGGCTGCGCGCAAGTTGCCTGCGGATTGGAGCCGGCCCGAGTTCATTGTTTGTGAGCACTCAGGAATCTAAGAAACCGAACGCAAAACTGCTGTTGTAGATGAAAGAGATCGTCTGCATGGCGCCCCAAACGCCAACACGCCTATGGTGAACTCCAGGCGCTGGCTTGCCCGCTCCGGTTGAAAACGTCAGCTTTCATTTCTTTCTCCACTCGACAAGAATGGAAACTTGGACAGCCCAGTAAAAGTCCTGACGGCGGACCAAAAAAGGGCGGCGCAGGAGTTAAGCCAGAAAACTTCAGCGCCGTCAGCGCGCGTCGCGCTCTCGGAAGTCCTGGCTGCCCTTTCATACGCACTCGACCTCACTGAAGGGCAACCTATAGGACACACGATCCGCACCTGCCTGGTTGGAATGCGCATCGCGGAGGATATGGGGCTCAGCGAAGACCAGCGCTCGGCGCTCTACTACGCGCTGCTGCTCAAGGATGCCGGCTGCTCAAGCAACGCTGCAAAGATGAGCGCGCTGTTCGGGGCCGACGACCGCGAAGTCAAACCATTCATGAAGTTCGTCGACTGGCATAAACGCCTCCCCCTCGCCGTACAGACTTTGCTCGCGGTCGGACGCGGTCGGACTATCGCAGAGCGGCTCGGATTCTTCACGGGCATCGCGCGCACAGCGAACGTCACGAGAGACCTGATTGCGATCAGGTGCGAGCGTGGTGCTGAAATTGTTCGCCGTCTTGGATTCCCCGAAGCGTCGGCTGAAGCAGTTCGCAATCTCGATGAACACTGGAACGGGATGGGTCATCCCGATGGGCTGCGGGGCGAAGAGATTCCCCTGCTTTCGCGAATTGCCAACATCTCGCAAACCATCGAGGCTTTTTTCCGGACCGGTGGCGAGAGTGCAGCCAGGGAAGTCGTGCGCTCCCGGAAGGGAACCTGGTTCGATCCTCAGCTCGTGAAAATTGTGCAGGGGTGGAAGGGTGACCGGGAATGGTGGGTGAAGCTGACAGGCCCTGACGCAGAAGCGCTGGTGATGAAGGAGGAGCCCGGCACTGAGCAGCGCGTCGTGGACGAGGCCGGGCTCGACATGATCGCAATGGCATTTTCTGAGATCATCGATGCGAAGTCGCCATACACGTACAGGCATTCAGCCAACGTAGCCGCGTTCGCCCTCTCGATGGCAAAGCAGTACGGCATGGGTCCCGTTGCGCAGCGAAGGATACACAGGGCCGGGCTGCTGCACGACATCGGAAAGCTTGGCATATCCAATACAATTCTCGACAAGCCCGGCCGGCTGGACCATGCCGAACGCCAGGCCGTAGAGCTGCATCCCGTCTACACGTCGGATATTCTTTCGCACGTTCCGGCGTTCAGTGATTTCGCATGGACTGCGGCCATTCACCACGAGAAGCTGGACGGTTCCGGTTATCCGTGGAAGCTCACCGGCGGCCAGTTGGACGACTCTGCGCGTATCCTTTGCGTCGCAGATGTCTGCGAAGCGCTGACTGCAGATCGACCTTACCGCGCCGGCATGAAACCCGACGCCGCATTCGCGCTTATGCGTCGGGAGTTTGCAGGGAAGCTCTGTTCAACTGCAGTCGACTCCCTTGAGTCGTGCTTCAAGGCTGAACCCGACTGGCTCGCGCTTCGGCCGGAAGAACCGGCCTGACGAACCGACCTAACGGGGCAACTCGCTCCGCTTCAGCGGGACAATTGTTCCGTCCCGCAGACCTGTGTGCGCCTCCACAGGATTCGGGCGTGTCATTCGGCACTGGCCCTCGAAAAGTGCCCCCTCGTTGATGATCACGATTGGCGCATTTACGTCGCCGAACACGCGCGAGTGATCCATCAGCTCCACGCGATCGGATGCATTTACATCGCCCACCAGTTCACCGGCAATCTGGACGATTCCGGCGCGTATGGACGCATTCACAACTCCTTTCTCACCGATCACGAGGCTGTCGTTCGAGATTATCTCGCCCCGTAACCGGCCGTTCAATATCACTGTGCCGCTGAAGGTGAACTTTCCCTCGATTTCAGAACCCTCTGCAATACAGGTTGAGAAATCAGTCACTTTCGCGGAAGACTTGCCGCTTCTCTTCCACAACATGGACTGCTCCCCCTGGGGTTACCGCGTGGCGAATTGCTGCGCTTGCTGAATTGGCTGGCTGCTGGCGCGCTTCTCGTCGATTGCGAGGACACGTTCCACAGCGTCATTCATCTTGGTGATATTACCATTGAAGAACCCGCCCTTGGAGATCACGAGCGAAT
>JACDDZ010000260.1 GCA_013816695.1 Gemmatimonadaceae bacterium | reverse complement strand
ACCCTGGACGGAAGCAAAGGAGCGCACTCCTGAGTCGCCGCGCTCCAGCTCCTGGTTGATCAGGCCGTAGGAAACATTGTTGAGCCCTGCACATCCGTATTCTTCCGGCAGGTTGGCGCCGAAAACACCAAGCTCTCCCATCTCCGGAATAATCTGGCGCGGGAACTTTCCTTCTATATAAGCGTCACCAATAACGGGAATGACCTTATCGTCCACGAAGCTGCGGATGCTGTCGCGGACTGCGCGCTCCTCTTCAGAAAGAGCGAAATCGATGTTATAAAAATCCTTTTCCATGGGGGAAAGATAGCGCGGTCAGGCCACCCTGCGCGTAGCTTGTGGCGCCACACCCACTACCCGTGCCATACGTCGAAATTCACGGCCGTGGTCGATGACCTGCCCCGACTCGTCCTGCCACTGATGGACCATCTCGTGAAGCAGGGTGTGGAGCGTCTCATCCAACCCGTGGCGTCGGAAATGGCGCCGACTGATGACTATTTCTGCCGGTTGTCCGTGGCTGGCGGCGCTGTAATGACCAAGCCGGCTCTTCATCTTTCGGGATATGCCAATCGCAACAGTCTTGAGCTTTCCCTCGAAATGCTCGGCGTTGTAGCGCGCATGAAATTCCGACAGCCGTTCGGCCAACATTACATCCTCGGCGTGGGTGCGATGTGGCGTCCGGGGCCGGCGGACTGACGTGATGCCCGCGACCGGAAACTGGAGAATGGTGCGCCTGGCATCCCTCCGGGCAGCCCGTGTCCGCCCCTGCACGAATACTATTATCGCGCGCCAAACTGCTTCCGGTGCTTCCAGGAAACTTTCGTGAATTCGCAGCTCGCCGCGCCCATAGCTCACGAAGACGGTACGATTGCTCGTCAGTTTTACTTTGTAGCCCGGCCCCAGCCCCAGCCGTCGAAGTTCCGCCTCAAGCCCGGCGGAGGTTGTCGGACGTGCGGTAGCACTCAGTTCAAGCGAAAGTTGGTTATCGTCGCGCGAAAAGATCCGCGCGAAGCGGCTTAGCGCTTGAAGCAACGGTGCGGACCGGGGACGAAATTCTTTGCGTCGGGTGACCAGACACGCGTATGAACGTCGATCTCGTCAGGCCGGATGTCGATAACGTTCATCGACGAAGGCCGTCCGCCGCGTGAACGACTCGAAACAGTGCCGGCGGTAGATATCACTGTTCCTTTCTTCGTGTGCTCGATGAAATGCACCGACTCCTGGTGATCGTGGCCACACAGGATCAGGTCCACGCCCATTTCAGCAAAGTTGCCAAGAATTCTCTTGGTTGCTTTCAGTCCATGACGCTGCGAAAGCTCACCTTTGACCGGGTTGTGGTGCATCACGATTACCCGCGCATCCGCCTGCTTCGCGCGTGAGAACGCTGTGCGTGCGTACTCGAACTGCTTCTTCTTCAAATCGCCGATGATCGAAAGATCGCGCATGTTCCAGGTGAGAGTGCGTCTGGTAATTCCATGCGAGGTGTTCAGTCCTACGAAGGTGGCCCCGGGCACATAGAGCGCGGGTTCCAGCTCGGGCGAAATGAACTCACTGTAGCGCGAGTAAAGCTTGGATCGGTCCCCAAGTCCAAAAGGTGCGTGCCACCACGCGACATCGTGGTTTCCGGGAACGACGATGGTCTGGCTTACTCTATTCGCGTCACGAAGAAAGACAGCAGCACGCTGGAATTCGCCCGACTTGGACCGCTGGGAAAGATCGCCGGAAATCGCAACGACGTCGAACTTTTCTTCCTGAATTGCAGATTCAATCGCTTCTATCTGGGCAGGTACAGCGGGTCGGCCGAAATGCAGGTCAGACACGTGAAGCACACGCACCTTCTCCGCGGACATCAGCGCAGTCCTGCCATCACGGCCAGCCTGCTTGCGAGTGTAGCAGCTGCGGCGCGATTGAGCGCCGGAGCTGGTTCGGCCGAAATGTCTTCTGCCCAGCGGATGCGGGCGAGCCTGGCGTCAATGAGCACAATGCGTAGTGTCGCACGGCGCATACCATTTGCGCGGGGCTCATGGAAGCGCACCGAGACTGGCAGTAATACGTAACGCGCATCGGTGAGAGCGATGAGCTGGCGAACCTGCGTTCGGAGTGCTTCTGAGACCGCCTCATCCGGCTCCGGCAGTTTCTCACCGAGCCCTTCAACGGAGAGCCGGGTCGGATCAGCGCTGAGGCCAATGTTCCGCTTGGACTGCGCAATGATCGTCGGCGCGAAAACCCACCTGGCCGGAGGCGATTCACCAAAGGCAAAGCGGATCTCGTAATCCATCGTCTGCCGGAAGGCGTTCGCCACGTCGGACTGGGAGCTTGTTACCGCCGACTGTTCCAGTACCTGCTGCAGCGGGAGAACCAGGACGGCACGACCGGCAAACGCCGAGAGCGGCTCAGCGTCGAGTGGTACGCCGGGTGCAGCGGCGGAGCTCGCGCATCCAGTGGCGCCAATCGCCGCAAAAACGAGTGTAGCTGCTAGTGCTTTTTTCATAGGAAGATTGCGGGAAAAGTAACCGCTCTTCAATTTCACCGCCTACTTCTTTCCCTCATAGATGCAAAAGCTTCTTTCGACAGTCGGCTGGGTGCTGGTTGCCGCGCTGGGTGCGGCGTCCTTTGCATGGCTTGCCATTTCGCGGGGTGAGCAGGTAAGCGCCGCATGGCTGCTCGTCGCGGCCATCTGCACTTACGCGATCGCATACAGGTTTTACAGCAAATTCATTGCGGCCAGGGTTTTCGCTCTTCGCGCGGACCGGCCGACGCCGGCAACGCGGCTCAACGATGGACGCGACTACACACCGACGAACAGGTGGATCGTTTTTGGGCATCACTTCGCCGCGATCGCAGGGCCTGGCCCGCTTGTGGGCCCCACGCTTGCGGCACAGTTCGGATTTCTGCCGGGTGCGCTCTGGATAATCGTGGGCGTGGCCCTTGGCGGCGCCGTGCAGGACTTCGTAATCCTTGCATCGTCCATCCGGCGGGACGGAAAGTCTCTTGGCCAGATGGCCAAGGAGGAGATTGGAAAAGTTGCCGGTGTGACGGCGCTCATCGCTATTCTCGGAATCATGGTGATCATTGTCGCGGTACTGGGGCTTGTCGTCGTAAACGCGCTCAAGTCGAGCCCGTGGGGGACTGTGACGATCGCGCTGACGATTCCGATCGCGATGTTCATGGGGATTTACATGCGGTTCTTTCGTCCGGACCGTGTGCTCGAGACAACTGCAATTGGAATCGTTTTGCTTATTCTGGCGCTGTACGCAGGTCGCTGGGTGGCGG
>JACDDZ010000259.1 GCA_013816695.1 Gemmatimonadaceae bacterium | reverse complement strand
AGTAAGACCCCCGCTGGACATGTGGATCACCGCACATCCGTGCGCTTCCAACTCCCGGCAGAAAACTTTGGTCTGCTCGATGTCCCACCCACCGTCTGCCCAATCTGTGCCGGACACCCGTGCACTAACAGGACGCTCGGCGGGAAATGCTCCACGCACTGCATCAAAGATTTCCAGCGGAAACCGCATGCGATTCTCAAGCGGCCCCCCGTACTCGTCGGTCCGCTTGTTGGACAGCGGCGACAGGAACTGGTGCACGAGGTAGCCGTGCGCTGCGTGAATCTGGATTGCATCGATTCCAACCCGGGCCGCACGCCGCGCCGAGTCGGCGAAGCCGTCGCGCACACGCAGCATGTCGGCGCGTGTCATCGCAACTGGTGGATGACCGTCGTGCCTGAAGGGAATTGCCGATGGCGCAAATGTCTGCCATCCATATTTTTCCGCTGGGGCGAATTGCGCACCGCCTTTCCAGGGAACTTCGGTCGATGCTTTCCTTCCGGCGTGCGCAAGCTGAATTGCGACCGGCATGCTGGACCATCGTCGCACACTCGCCAGCGTTCGTCCGAGTGCGGCCTCGTTGTCGTCAGACCAGAGTCCGGAATCCGCATACGAGATTCGGCCTTCAGGCACAACGCTGGTTGCTTCGATTATGAGGATGCCCGCTCCCGATAGAGCCAGCTGTCCGAGATGTATAAGGTGCCAGTCGGTCATCGATCCATCAACGGCGGAGTACTGACACATGGGCGCGATCACGATCCTGTTGGCCAGTTCCACATTCCCAACACGCAACGGCGTAAAGAGCAGCGACTCCCTCATTCCATCTCGATCGAGTCTATCGGTATCTCGTATTCGCGCAGCTTGCGGTACATCGTTCGCTCGCCGATGCCGAGCATCTCCGCAGCTTTCCGGCGATTCCCGCGCGTGTGTATCAGTGAAGCCTCTATCGCAGCCCGCTCAATCTCTGCCATGGTCATTCCCGGCGAGAGTGTGATGGTTGGATGCTGCGGCGTTGTGGTGATGCCCTCGATGGCTCTCGCAGGCTGAGCGTCGCCCCGCGCTGGCTGCACCTCTCCAAGCCATTCGCCTGCGTTGGCTATGTTTCTCACGCGAGGCTCTTCGGAAGCGGGGATTCTGCGTCTCAGCTCCTCTACCTGAAGCTTCAACTCGACGAGACTGCGAAGAATGAATTCCAGCTCGCGACCACCAGCCGCTTCTGTTCCACGAATTACCGGACCGATGTGCACGGGCAACAGCCTGGCGCCTGCGCCTTCCCGAATCTCGCGCGGAATGTCTTCGGGCTGGATCTCATGACCGTGTGCCAGTACCACCATGCTCTCGATCAGGTTGCGCAGCTCACGTACGTTGCCCGGCCACGTGTAGTCCACGAGCAGCTGCATCGCGTCCGCTGAGATTCCGTGGAATGGACGGTCATGCTGCTCCGAGAATTCCTTGATGAACCTGCGCACAAGGAGCGGAATGTCGGAGCGCCGCTCCCGCAACGGCGGAAGGTAGATGCTCAAAACGCTGAGCCGATAATACAGGTCCGCGCGAAATGCGCCCTCACCCACCCGCTGGCGAAGCGGCTGATTGGTCGCGGCGACGACGCGGACATCTATTGGAATTGGGGCAGATCCTCCTACCCTCGTAACTTCGCGCTCCTCGAGCACACGGAGCAGCTTCACCTGTGTTGCCGGCGGGATCTCGCCAATCTCGTCCAGGAAAAGCGTTCCCGAATCTGCGAGCTCGAACCTTCCGAGCCTGCGCTCGGCTGCACCGGTGAAAGCTCCCTTCTCGTGGCCGAACAGCTCGCTCTCCACGAGTGTATCCGGCAGCGCGCCGACATTGACCGCGATGAACGGCTTTCCGCGGCGGGGACTTAGCCTATGTATTGCGCGCGCGACAAGCTCCTTTCCAGTTCCGCTCTCGCCTTCGATGACCACAGTGCTCGATACAGGCGCGAACTGCTCAATCTTAACAAGCACTTCCCGGATTGCTTCGGACTCACCGATGAGTCCGCTTGCCGATGCTAGACGCTGCCTGTCGAGAACCCGCTTTACAGAATCGACCAGCTCGTCGGTTGAAATTGGCTTTGCATAAATCTCGACAAATCCGGCCGCGCGCAGCCGCTCGTTGAGGTCCGGGTCGGTTACATCGGCAAGACCGATGACAGGCACTCCTTCCCATGCCTGTTCGCGGGCAATCTGGATGTTATGCGTGTCCGCAAGATTGCCGGTGAAGACTATGAGGTCGGCTTTTGCCCTGGTGATTTCACCGCGCAGGTCGTCGAAGGGCGACACCATCGTTGTCGTGATGTCCAGCTCTTCCAGTCGCGCGTTGAGTCTTACTGCCGGCTCGACGTCGGCAAGTGTTATTACAACCTTCACCTAGTCTTCCGCGTCGCGCGTGCGGCGTCCGCCTTTCCTGGCGCGCGTCACGCGCGTCGCGTCTTTTGGCGCCTTGAGCCGGGGATCATCGGTGACGAGCGGCATGTGTGTGGAGACATTCCCGCGCAGCACATCGCATGCATGCTGCAGAATCGGATCGAGCGCGGCCAGCGCATCGCGCACTCCGTTGGGTGAGCCGGGAAGGTTGATCACCAGCGTCTGGTTACGGGTGCCGGCAATTCCGCGCGATAGAACCGCGCGTGGAAACTGCGCCGCGCCCCACGCCCGTATGTACTCCGCGATGCCCGGGGCTTCACGCTCGATGACTGTGAGTGTCGCTTCCGGTGTATTGTCACGCGCGGACAGTCCCGTTCCGCCGGTGGTAAGTATCGCATCGGCGATATCGTTGTCACACCACTCAGTGAGCCGGCTCGCAATAGTGATTGCATCGTCGGTGATTATGTCGCGAATGGCGATCTCGTCACCGCGCGCGGCAGTCCAGTCGGCGATTGCGTCGCCGGAGAGATCGCGCCCCTCTCCCTGCGCGCGTGAATCCGAAATCGTGAGAACGCCGATCCGGAGTGTCACAGGTGTGACGCATCCTTGTAGAACGGCATCTTGACCACCTTCGCCCCGACGCGCTTGCCCCTTATTTCTATCTCGATCGGCGAGCCCTCCGCTGCAAAAGCCGCCGGCACGTATGCGGTGCCTATCGGAATTCCGAGCGTTGGACTGAGCGTTCCGCTCCTCACTTCGCCGCTCGGCTCTCCGTTCACGAAAACGGGATATCCATGGCGCGGGAATGCGCGTTCCTCCGAGGTGAACCCAACAAGCTTGCGCGGAATTCCGCCTTCCTTCTGTTTCACCAGAGCTTCGCGCCCGATGAAC
>JACDDZ010000258.1 GCA_013816695.1 Gemmatimonadaceae bacterium | reverse complement strand
CAGGCTGACGAAGGCAAGATGGGCTTTTCGCATCATTAATCCATTTTTAAGAGGCTTGGGGTATACCTCATCAAGCGATATGCCACCTTTTTGATCAGGGGCTCGCATAATGCTCAGGAGTCGTACAGAACTCCCTCAAAAAAGGTCCGAGAGAATGCGAAGATTGACGCTCACACTGCTCGCTGCGGCGGCACTCACATCCGCCTGCGCGACCGTCCAGCAGACGATCGTGCCCGTGGTCACCCAAGCTACTGCGCAACAGTATCTCGACAGGTACAGTGCGGAGTATCAGAGACTTTATTACGCCTCCTCGCGCGCTGAATGGGCGTCCAATACACGCATCGTTTCAGGCGACAGCACAAACTCAGTGCGGACGGGCGCGGCAAACGAGGCGTTTCTCGCTTTTGTTGGCAGCACCGAAAACATCAGCACAATTCGCGCATTTCTTTCGCAGCGCGACAAACTGACGCCACTCCAGGTGCGGCAGCTGGAAGCAATGCTGTACGGAGCAGGCAGCGGTCCGCAAACTATTCCGGAGATTGTGAAACGCCGCGTCGCTGCTGAGGCCGCGCAGACTGAAAAACTCTACGGCTATACTTTCACGGTTAATGGAAAAGCCGTAACCCCCAACGAAATCGACTCCACGCTGCGCAACAGCACGAACCTGAACGACCGCCGCGCATACTGGGAATCATCAAAGGCAATTGGACCCACGCTTAAGAGCGGGATTCTCGAGCTTCGCGATCTGCGCAACAAAACTGTCCAGGCTCTGGGTTATTCGGATTTCTTCTCGTACCAGGTTTCCGATTACGAGATGACCAGTGACGAGATGCTTCGACTCACTGATTCGCTGAACATTCAATTGCGCCCCCTCTTCCGCGAGCTTCACACCTGGGCACGCTACGAGCTCGCGAAAAAGTATGGGCAGCCCGTACCCGCACTGATTCCTGCCGACTGGCTGCCAAACCGCTGGGGACAGGACTGGTCCTCGCTCGTAAACGTCGAGGGAATGAACCTCGATGACGCTTTCAAGGGAAAGACGGCGGAGTGGGTTGTTCAGCAGGGAGAGAACTTCTACAAAAGTCTCGGCTTCGATGCGCTGCCCCAAACGTTCTGGGATAGCTCTTCACTGTATCCCCTTCCTGCAAACTCGCCATTCAAGAAGAACACCCACGCGTCGGCATGGCACCTCGATCTTGCCAACGATGTTCGTTCACTAATGAGCGTAGAGCCGAACGAAGATTGGTATGGAACGGTCCACCACGAGCTGGGACACATCTATTACTACCAGTCATATACACGCCCGGAGGTTCCGCTTGTTTTGAGAGGCGGTGCAAATCGCGCCTATCACGAGGGCATCGGAACCATGATGCAGCTCGCGGCCGGGCAGAGACGCTTCCTGGCAAACCGCGGAATGATTTCGCAGTCAGTCGTCCCTGATACGATGCGCTCCATGCTCAAGGAAGCGTTGCAGTACGCCGTCTTCATTCCCTTCTCGACGGGAACCATGACCCGGTTCGAGCACTCGCTCTATGCCGAGAATTTGTCGGCGAATCAGTTCAACGCGAAATGGTGGGAGCTCGCGCGGAAGTATCAGGGAATCGTTCCTCCGACTTCACGTGGGGAGAACTTCGCGGACGCACTGACGAAAACTCATATCAACGATGATCCCGGTCAGTACTACGACTACGCACTCTCGCAGGCGCTGCTCTTCCAGCTGCATAATCACATTGCGAAGAACATCCTGCATCAGAGCCCGTATGACACGGACTACTACGGAAACAAGGAAGTCGGAACTTTCCTTCGCACGCTGATGGCTCCGGGCGCCAGCCGGCCCTGGCGCGACGTGTTGCGTGAGACAACCGGGCGCCCCCTGAATGCGCAGGCGATGGTGGATTATTTCCAGCCGCTGCATGGCTGGCTCAAACAGCAAAACCTGGGGCGCACATACACCCTTCCTGACCTGCAGTAGCTTATGTTCGAGAAAACGGGGCCCTCTCCACGGGTCCCGTTTTTTTTGTGTTTTAGAGCCGATTTCTATTGCGTTACGTCACGGCTGAGCTAAGACTTATCCCCTGCAGTAAAGTCACTTTGACGCTGCGTGGACACCCTTCCTTGTGGAGAGCCTAAATGTCTCATCCCTATTCGTGCGGCTGGAGCAAGTTACGCGCGGTAGTTGTCGTACCATGTTTGATGGCGTTTGCCTCGGTTGCAGGCGCTCAGGCAATCACCGGTAAGGTCAGTGATGCTGCCGGTCTCGCACCCCTTTCAGGCGTAAGAATCCATGTCGTTGGAACGACGACGGGGACACAGTCGCGAAACGACGGAACGTATCGCATTCCTGTAATCCCCGGCACATACGTGCTTCGGGTGAGCTACATCGGCTACGTTCCGCGCACCGATACGGTTGTGGTTGGCACTGGGGGAGCAACTCGCGACTTCGCGTTGCAGAAGGGTGGCGTTCAACTCGACGCTGCCGTTGTCACCGGTACGCGCACACTGGATCGCACCGTGGCAAGCTCGCCGGTTCCAATCGACGTGCTTTCCCACACAGAGCTCACAGGCACCGGACGCGTCGAGACCGCGCAAATGCTACAGGCAGCGGCGCCTTCCATCAATTTCCCGCGGCCGACGATTGCCGACGGAAGCGATCACGTTCGCCCTATGACCCTTCGTGGTCTTGGACCAGATCAGTCACTCATTCTCATCAATGGAAAGCGTCGCCACACAAGTGCGCTCGTCAACATCAACGGAACGATCGGACGTGGATCGACCGGTGTTGACCTCAACGCTATTCCATCCGAGGCCATTGATCGTATCGAAATTCTCCGCGACGGCGCGGCAGCGCAGTACGGCTCCGACGCAATCGCCGGCGTGATCAACATCATTCTCAAGAGCGACGAGACCACCGATGCAACTGTCCAGCTCGGAAGCAACTACACGATCAACGAGCGCCTGAACACCGATGACCGCCTCACCGACGGTGATCTTGCGACAGTCGCGGCAAACACTGGTGGCGTGCTTTCGAACAACGGATTCTTTCACCTAACTGGCCAGTACAATCACCGCGGATCCACAAACCGTTCGCTGCCGGATACCCGCACCCAGTACTTCGCGGGCGATCCAAGGATTACGGATCCCGCGTTTAACGCCCAGAACCATTTCCGGTCCGGGGACGCGCTCGTCAATGAGTATGGCGGCTTCTTCAATGGCGCCCTTCCGACAATGATGAACGGAATGCAGGTCTACGGATTTGCAGGCGTTACCCGACGCGA